>NZ_BAABGA010000112.1:0-71956 GCF_039541335.1 Novipirellula rosea
GAATCAAAAATTTAGTTTTTTGATAAGCGGCTATTGCCGAATTCTAACACGGTCGCTCCCAGCAAAGCTGGGCGAGGTGACACGCGGGGTGGCGGGTCTCGGAAGTGGAACGTGCAGGCAAGTAGTCACCCGCCCTCCCCGCCCGCTTCGCGGCCGACCCTCCGGAAAATTCCTAGTCACCTCCCCTCCGGGGAGGTCAAAGCCGGCGGTAGCCGGATTTGGGTGGGGTTCGTGGTGTTAGAAATGGGTGGTGCAAGCGTCGTTTCACCAGCCCTCCCCGACCGCTTCGCGGTCGACCCTCCCGCAGGGAGGGTGAATTTTGATTCACCTCCCCTGTGGGGAGGTCAGAGTCGGCGGTGGCCGGCTCTGGGTGGGGCTCGCAGTGTTAGAAGTGGAACGTGCCAGTGCAAGGTCCCTAGCCCTCCCCGACCGCATCCATGCGGCCGACCCTCCCGGAGGGAGGGTAAATTCTCCTCACTCCTCACTCCTCACTCCTCACTCCTCACTCCTCACTCCTCACTCCTCACTCCTCACTCCTCACTCCTCACTCCTCACTCCGTGTCTCCGTGTCTCCGTGTCTCCGTGTCTCCGTGTCTCCGTGTCTCCGTGTCTCCGTGTCTCCCCCTCCTCTTTCTCCCCGCGAGGCGCGGAGGGGCACGGTTTGGAAAACGCTCGGGGGGGGCTACTGGAGGAGGTCCCAGGAGAGTGCGGTGCCGCGATCGATGTTGGCCTTGACTGTTCGCCCGAGCACTTGGTGAATCGCTTTCGGGGGTAGCCCGTAGCCGGGGCGGATGATGCGTACATTCTCGCTGGTGAGCGTGTCACCCGCCTTTAGATCCGCGACAATGTACAACGAGCGACGAAATACCTTGCTGGCGTGTTCCTTGTCGGTCAATCGATAGCTGACCTTCCCAATCGCCTGTTCCGCCGTTCGGATGGCGTGCACCATCGCCTTGAATTCCTGCGGCTCAAGCGAAAAGGCACTGTCGGGACCGGGATCGTTGCGGGACAGCGTAAAGTGCTTTTCGATGATCGTGGCACCAAGCGTCACTGCGGCAACCGGCACCGCGATCTCGAGCGAGTGGTCCGAGAGGCCGGCGGGAACATCAAACGCAGTAGCCAAATGAGGAATCGTCCTCAGGTTCATTGATTCTGGGGGCGATGGATAAGCACTGGTGCATTTCAGAAGCGCCAGCGGGACGCCAGCACGCTTGATCACTTCGACCGCTTCGGAGATTTCCGCAAGGCTGCCCATGCCGGTCGACATGATGATCGGCCGCCCTTTGGATGCGATGTACTCGATTAGCGGTAAGTCGACCAATTCGAAGGATGCGACTTTGTAGCAGGGAGGATCAAATTGCTCTAAGAAATCGACGGAGGTGTTGTCAAAGGGAGTCGAGAAACAATCCATGCCGAGTTCGTTGGCAAGCGAAAACAATTCCTCGTGCCACTCCCAGGGCGTATAGGCCTCGCCATACAGGTCAAACAGCTTCTTGCCCTCCCAAATCGTCCCGCTGCCAATCTTAAAATCGCGTTGATCACAATCGATCGTCATCGTCTCGGGCGTGTACGTTTGCAGCTTGACTGCATCGGCCCCCGATTCGCTGATGGCACGCATGATTTGCTTGGCGGTATCGAGATCACCATTATGATTGGCCGACATTTCGGCGATCATGTAGGTGTTTCCGTCGCCAATGGTCCGTTGGCCTATTTGCATTTGCTGGGGCATCTTTTTTAGTTCTCGATGATTCGCTCGACCACGAACGCTTCGGCGGCTGCGACGCCGACGGTCGATCCGCGGTATCTCGCCAAATGTTCAACCGCTTGCAAGCTGCGAGCGTGAGGGAATGGTCGCATCTCGGCAGAGTAAGCACGAAGTGCGTCCAGTTTGCGCTCGAGCGTCAGGTCGATGTTAATGAAGTAGTTGGGAAGAAAACCGTCCGCACTGGAGCCTCCGATCCATCCCGTACTGGAGGGGACCTCGAATGTAAGGATGGATGATGGCGTCCCTTCGGACGATGGTTGCGGACGAAAGCACGTCATCACGGCGCGGTACGCAATCTGATGATCCACGTTCAGATCCGAAGGGTGATGGATATAGATTGTATCGGGGGTGCCCCACTTGCTGCAAAACGCTTCCAGCGATTTGGCGACGCTTAGAAGCGAGACCGTGTCGATCGCGTTATCGGGGTAATCGAGTCGCACGTGATGACGGACACCGAGAATTGAGAGTGCTTTTTCCATCGCGGTTTGCCGCGCCGAAATGTCGTTGGCGTCGACCGAGTCTCGAGAGGACACGCCGTTGGTCAGAAAGAGTGCGGCGACATCATCACCCGCGTCGGCGTGACGTATCAGTGCTCCGCCGCATCCGAGGGCTTCGTCATCGGCGTGTGCCGCAACCACTAGAACTTTCATGTTTGCTCGCTGTCTGGGTGTATGTCGGAGTCGTTGCTTGGTTCCGCAACCCTGATGCGAACATCCGCGCGGACTTCGCCGTCGTACAGTGCGGCCCTTGAAAACTCAAGTCGAAGGTTGCCGATTTCAAGAAACGCCGGTGGGTATCCCGCCGCGTCGAGCATGCGGATATGGTCGAAGACCGTCGTCAGATCCTCAGTGTCGGATGGCAAAACGCTATCTGCTGGACTGCGTCGCATGAAAACAACGGGATCCCCGGTTTGAGGCGTAGGTGTGGGGGCATTGTTGGCGATGTCGATCGCCATTTCGCACGATAGTTTTGAGGCTCGAATGAAGATCTCTTCAGCCGTGCTGCCTTCGAGCGAGAGCGGACGCTTCGCGTACACCGGCCCAGCATCGAACTCGGCAGTCATCTTTAGCGCTGTCAGCACGGTGTCACGGTGGCCGCGTGCAATCAAATTTTGCAGCGGGCTTCCACCGCGCCCATACGGCACATCGGTCATGTGGAAGCAGACACATTCACATTGGTCCAGGATTTCCTGAGGTATCCACTCGGACCAATGCAAAAAGAAAATGTACCGATATTGATCGAGCGGAAATTGGTTCAACTGCTGCGAGTCGCTGCAGAAATCCCAGTGGCCTGGTTGTTGTGAAAGGATCTCACGAAAGTGGCGAAGGTTCCAAGGTTGTCGGCCTGCAACCAGGTATTTTCGTGGAGTCATTGTTGCGGTTGCTCACTTTTCGAAATGGCCAACTGGTATCGTTGCCCACGCCACTCAAAGAATGCCGGATAGGACTCGTTGTCGACGATTCGGAGTAAATCGAATTGCTCGGCAATCGACTTTTCCGGATCGAGTTGGCTATCGGACGGGCCACGCCGGGGCAGATAAGTCGGCGTGCCTTGTTGAGGCATTCCACAAGCAGAAACCGCTGGATAATTTGCAATGAAT
This sequence comes from Novipirellula rosea, assembly GCF_039541335.1. NCBI lineage: Bacteria > Pseudomonadati > Planctomycetota > Planctomycetia > Pirellulales > Pirellulaceae > Novipirellula > Novipirellula rosea. Next base: position 3,366 of record NZ_BAABGA010000112.1, read on the forward strand.
CGATTGCACAAGCGGAACGTCATCTGGGCTTGAAGTTCACGAATCTCGTCGAGTAACTCGTCACCTTCGAGCGTCATTTGGTCTCGGTAATAGATTTCGCCAGCATCCACATTCGCGGAGGCTTCGAGCAGGCAGCCCGGCACAACCGATTGTCCGTCCAAGACGGCCCAGGACACGGGTGACCAACCGCGTCCATGCGGCAATTCTGATTCGTGAACCACCAAGCAATGCGAGAATTTTTGAAGCACATGCCCCGGCACAATGGACCAATAGGACAATAAAAATAGTAGATCGCCCTCGGTGGGGTGTGTTAGCTCGCCCACGATCTCGACCGCGTGTCCCTGAGCAACAAGTTCGTCACGCCATTGGTTCAGATGCGGCAGTAGCCATCCGCTGAGTGATGTGGCGATCGTGATCTTTAGCTGAGGTGACATCACCGCACAAACTCGTCGAGCGCCGTGCGTATCGATCGCCAACGATCTTGTTTCCGCTCGAGGCGGCGGCAATGGTGTTTCGATTAGCGATTCTAGACAGTGCTGGACGTGTGGACCGCTGAGGTCCTGGTGCCAACCCAAGTTCAACGCCATTTCGCGATGGGCCAGCGTTTGTGCAATTCGGCTTTGATTGTCGGCGATTTCGACCACGGCGCCACGCAAACCGAACAACAACCATTCCCAACACGTGCTGCCAGCGGCGGTGACGACGGCGTCGGCCCAAATGAATTGCGAACTCATGTCGGTTACGTTTTGCAGGAACTCAATCTTGTGGCGGGATTGGGTCGCTGTTGTTCGTAGCGTTTCGAAAAATGGATTGGCGGCGCCGATGATGACTCGAATTTCGAGACATCGGTTGGTTGATGTTTCGAGCAGCTTGAGGACCTTTGCGGTCACATTGTCGGGGTCGCCTCCACCGAGCGTGACCAGCACTCGCTGCACTTGATGACGTTCACTTCTTGCTGCGGTGACCGATTGTGTGAACTCACGCCGGAGCAATACATATTTCAGTCCAAGTAGATTGACACACCCTTGGACCTCGCTTTGGTAATCAAGTTCGTCTGCGTAGATGTTTTGATTCAAGATGGCGTCGGCACACCGCGGCTTGTTGGCCTCGCAATCGTCGACCACTAAGAGTTTGCGGCCGGTCGTGCTTCGGATTGCCCGTTGATACTCGATATCAAAATGGTAGCCATCCAGTACGATCCAGTCGGCGTCTAATTCGAGCGCAAGTTTGGCGGTTTCGGTTGCATCGGCGAGACTGCCCATTTCCACGTCGTTCAGTTGGACATGACCAATGTGTTCACTGGCAAGTCGTTGCTTCAGCGAATCGGGGCAGCGGGCTGTGGCGATCACCGGGGTTCCGCCGCGGTCTTGCCAAGCTTGCGCAAGAGCGATCATTCGCATGACATGTCCGGTGCCAATTTCGCTCGAGGCATCGGCGCGGATCATTAACTTCATGGGGTCGTTTTCGGAGCGGGCAGGGTTTTCGGAGCGGGCAGGGGGTTCGGAGCGGGCTGGGTGTTCTGAGAAAAGGTCTGGTACATCCCCTCGGCACGGGCCCAGTCCTCGATGGTGTCAATGTCTTGAACCCGCCAGCGAGGAATGCGAATCGGCCGACAATTGGCTGAGAAGATGCCGTTGGCGGTCATCCACGCTGCTGCCGTCCCCCAATAAAATTGGCCTGCGTCGTGCCAGGCTTCCGTTAGATCTTGCGAACGGGTCAATTCGTGCTGCGGCCAAATCATGTCGACTTGATCGTCGGTGATGGTTAGGGCGCGAAAGATCGGAAACGGAAATGTCGTAACAGGAAAGGCGAACTCGCTACCCGCTGCGTTTTTCAATTCGTTCAAACCAGTGACGAGATCAGCACATTGAACAAAGGGCGCGGTGGCATAGATACAGCATGCGAATTCGACAGGCTGATCGTTTTCGCTGAGCCACTTGACGGCATGACGAACGACCGGAATGGTTGGGGTGTGGTCATCGGAAAGTTCCGCAGGTCGCAGGAAGGGAGCTTCTGCACCGCAGTTGCGTGCCACATCCGCGATCGATTCGGAATCGGTCGAAACGATGATTCGGTCAAAGACGCCCGATTGCCGTGCGGCATCGATCGAGTACTCGATGATCGGTTTGCCGCAAAACGAACGAGTGTTCTTGCCCGGGATTCGTTTGCTGCCTCCGCGAGCGGGGATGACTGCGACGATCATTTGACGCGTTCCAGCAAGAACCAAGTGATGTCGTCTTGAGGAAAGTTGGGATCTCGCCGCCATGCGAACCCGTAATCCAGCAGCGAGAAATCGGGGTGGGCGTCAAGGAACTCGCCAGCGAAATCACGTTTGAACAAGCGGTCGTCGGCGCCACGATATTGGATCGTCACGGGCGATGGATTGTAGTACTCGGCGATCACAACGTAGCGAGCCGATGCATTCGCCAGTTTTTCATAAACTGCCGCGAGGGCATCCGGATTGATGTGGATTAGCACCCCTTTGATCAGTGCCAGATCGAATTTGCCGATCGGGTCCAGATTGAGGATGCTCTCGTTGATGATCTGAACGCTTGGCAGTCGTTGTTGTAATTGCTGACATGCAGTCGAGTTGATCTCGATCGCATTTGCCGACGCATTGGGTAGCAGCGTTAGCAAGGCCTGAAGATTGAGGCCAATGTTAGAGCCAAATTCAACGATGCTGTTGATGCCCTGGGTGCGTGAAAGGATTTTCGAGAACAGCGAAATATTGGAAGCCAGATTTTTCTCTTCTGTATTGCGTTCGATGTATTCCACCCCGAACGACCCCGCCCAAAATTCTTCTTGCGGGGTTTGGAATTTCGAGTCTGTGTTGGTCATAATTTCTCTTTCGCTAAGATAATGTCGAGCATAGTTTATGAACGCTTTCGACCACTCGGGTGCAGTCTTGGTCGGTGAGTTCGGGATACAACGGCAGACTCAGTGCGTTGCGGTAGAACTGTTCGGCGAGCGGGCATTTGCCCGCTTGATAGCCATAGGTTTGGCGATACCACGGTTGTAAGTAAACCGGAATGTATAACACCTGGCTTCCAACTCCTAGAGCGGCCAGTTCGTGCATGAATTGCGTTCGCGATTTGCCAAGTTTTGCAAAATCGAATTGTGGCGTGTATAGGTGCCACGATGTCAAATCCTTGTCGTCCGGGTTTCGTAAACCAGGAATTGATAAGGCGTGAAGCGAATCAAATGCATGATTATAGGCGTCAACGATTTCCCGTCGTCGTTGTAAAAAGCCTTCCAAGCGAGCCATCTGGCTGAGCCCCAATGCCGATTGAAGATCGGTCATCCGGTAATTGAATCCGAGATCCTGCATCTCATAATACCAGGGGCCACGTTCGCTGAACGAAGGATCGCCGATCCCTGCAAACCGGTCCGGTTCGCGTGTCATCCCGTGACTACGCAGTCTGCGGGCGTCGGCTGCATAGTCGTCGTTATCGGTAACCAACATGCCTCCTTCGCCAGTCGTCATCGTCTTGACCGGATGGAAGCTAAAGGTGGCGATGTCGGCCCATGGATGCCCGCCGATTTTATAGGCTTGACCGTCATGCATAAAACTTCCGCCGACGGCGTGGCATGCGTCTTCGATGACTACCGCGCCCCGTTTCCTGGCAATTTCGGCGATCGCGGGCATGTCGGCGGATTGCCCACCGTAGTGCACCGGGATCACTGCCTTTGTGTCGGCTTTCCAATTGGATTCAAGCGACCCAGGACATAGGTTGTACGAAACGGAATCAATGTCGGCGAAATCAGGGATCGCGCCGACCATGGCAGCACAATTGGCTGAGGCCAAGAAGGTATTGGGGCTGGTCACGACTCGGTCGTTCGCCCCTACCCCTGCGACCAGCAATGCCAAGTGCAATGCGGCGGTTGCGTTGCAGACGGCGACGGCATGTTTGGCCCCGACTCGCTCGGCAAACGCTTGCTCAAACTCCGCTACCTTGGGCCCGGTCGTCAGCCATCCTGATCGCAATGCCTCGGTGACTGCAGCAATGTCGGCGTCGGAAATCGATTGCTTGCCGTAAGGAATCAAATGATGGTTCATCCGTTTATCGTTTATCTGTGGTGGACAGTAAACGGCTGGCAACGATGGCGTTTTCGCTGCGAAGGCACGGGATCCCCTCAAGCACAGGGTACGCCGCTAGATGCTGGGGCGAGAACATTGCACCATTGACTGGAACCAATTCTCCTCGTGTCACCGGGCAGCAGAGTGCCGGTGGATTGCGGGATACCTCGGGTTTGCGGATGATCGTAATGCCGGTTGGATTCAGCGGATTGATCGCTAGCGGAAATAGCTCGTGCCTAACGACATCGTAGCCGAGCGAATTGATGGCCGAGAAGAGATTGATGCAATAGCCGTGCTTCTGCATTCGCTGCTTCGCTTCGGTCTCCGCCAGGTCGAATGCTGGTTCCAGCAGGATCAGCCACTTGCCAGCCACTCGGTACAGTTCTCGCAACGCGGCTTCTTCGTGTCCGCCATTGGGTTCGATGGAATGAGACGTGTAGACGACGTCGATCGAATTGTCCGGCAGCGGGATCTCAAACAGACTACCGGTAAACAGATTGCATCGATCGAGTAGGCCTTCTGCTTCGAGCCATTCTTTAGCCATGCAAAGCCGCGACCAGGAAATGTCAAATCCAAACGCCTGAGGGACATCAAGTTGCTGAAGGACAAACGATAGCGTCGTCGCTTCACCGACACCCGCCTCCATGATCGTCTGCGCTTCGCCAAGCTCCGAGATAATCGATGCGATTTCACGACCGTACTGCTGTTTATGCAGCCGTGTCGATTCATCCTGCAACGCCGAAACGTACGATCCCGTCTGCAGGTCGTAGGCGACTTCAATCATCTCTTCGGAATTTTGCACTTCATCCCCTCGAAGCAACGCAGTGATGTTTTCACCACGTTTGTACTGTTCGAGCAGCGCTAGACGAGAGAGCTTTTTTGGGGGGGCTTTTGACATGTCTTCTGTATTTGGATCTCGTATTTGGTTTTTACACAGCCCATCGTCACCCGATTAACGCCGGTAGGCAGCAGTCATTTCGTAGCGGAAATCGCGGACGGTGCGTTGATTTGATGAGCCGCTTGCACGTGAGCGGCCGGGCGTGACGCAGCACCCGGTGCCTTACGGCACTCGGCTCACCAAGGTCATTTACATCTCGATAAAATCGACAGGCCCGAGAGTCGATCGAGTCAAACGATTGCATGCGGTATCGAATCCAATCAGGCGACAAACGAAGGATCGACGTGTTGCACAATCAATTTGCGAATATCGTCCACCGATAACCATCGATCATTCTTGCCTGAAGAGTATCTGAAGTCCTCGGCGGTCATTTGCCCCTGGTGATGTTCAGAATACTTTTTCAAAACTTCTTCGCGTCCATGGTCAAATAACGATGGAACGATGATATAGCTGGCGTCGTTTTCGATCGTATTGGCGCTGTCGCTGCTGGTTACCATTTCTTCGTGCAGTTTTTCGCCGGGCCGGATACCGACAACCGGCTTTTCACACTCCGGCCCGATCGCTTCTGCGACATCAGTAATGCGGTAGCTTGGGATTTTGGGCACATACAACTCGCCGCCGAGCGAGTGCTCGAGTGCATGTAGCACGAGATCCACTCCCTCGTCCAACGAGATGTTGAATCGCGTCATCCGTGGGTCGGTGATCGGAAGCACGCCCGTTTTTTTTCGGTCAAGAAAGAAGGGAATGACACTGCCGCGGCTGCCCATCACATTGCCATACCGCACCACACTGAGTCGTAGATCCCGATGTCCCTTGACGTTATTGGCGGCAACAAACAGTTTGTCACTGCACAGCTTCGTCGCTCCGTACAAGTTGATGGGGGCGGCGGCCTTATCAGTCGACAACGCGACTAGATTCTTGACGCCTGTTTCAAAAGCGGCATCAATCAGATTCTGGGCACCCAAAACATTGGTCTTGATGCACTCGAACGGATTGTACTCCGCTGTCGGTACTTGCTTCATCGCCGCGGCATGTACCACGGTATCGATCCCTTCCAATGCTTGCTTCAGGCGATCTTTATCCCGAACGTCCCCGATAAAGAAACGCACGTTGGGAAATTTAGATTGGGGAAACAGGATTCCCATTTCGTACTGCTTTAGTTCATCGCGAGAATAGATGACTAATCGCTTGATATTAGGAAATCGGCGCAACACGGTCGCTACAAATTGCTTTCCGAACGATCCTGTGCCTCCCGTGATCAGTAGCTTGCTGTTGTTTAGGTCCACGTTATTCGTTCCTGCTTTGGATTAGGTAAAATATTACGCATTTGAATTTGCTGGGCTGTGAAACTACGAAACGGGAGTGGGGCGAAATAGAGATTTCCGGATCTGATGCAAGAATTTGCGGAATCGCTTGCGGCTCAAAACTCGCTTCTTCAATGGGGCTCGCTCTGCCGGCGGCGGTTCACGAATCACGGGGGCTGCCCAGGCCTCTTCGGGGTTGTCCTCCGGCTCGGCCATTTCGTAGCGAGTCTCCTCGAGCGTCTCGTCGAGTAGGTAGTTGCGTTTGACTGCCGTGGGGTGCTTCAGCGGTAGCGACAGTGAACTTGCCACCCGGTTCGCCATCTTCCAGTCGGCGGTGACGGTGTGCGTCGCTTCGGGACCGCAGCCGATATTGGAGATCAAATTCTGGGTCGGGACGATGCATAAACCCGAATGGATCCAGGTCGCATAGACCCATTGGTAGTCCCAGGTGAAACCAGGCGTATTGTGGGTATACCACAAATGCTCGAGCCACTCGTCGCGAACAAATTGGCGGCGAAAGAAACGATCCAGCCACCCACTCTTTACATCGTCTGGGAACGTCGTCAGCGAGCCATCATAAAGCTGCCATGCGCGTCGCCATGTGGCCCAGCCCCAAATCAACGAGTAACAAGAAAACGAATACGAGGCGTCGCAGTGATCCTGCCACGCTCCGGGATAACACTCGCCCGAAATCGACATCACTCGCGTGTCGTCGCGGTAGCGATCAAGCATCTCGTGGCAAAAGGCAAAGAAGCTGGGATCGGGAACACAATCGTCCTCCAGAATGATGCCCTCTTCGACATGTGAGAAGAACCAATCGATCGCGCCGCTGACCGCTGCTTGGCAGCCCTGGTTCTGCTCGTGGTACAACGTTTCGACTTCGCAGTCCCAGTCGACTCGCGAGTCAAACTGACGCATCTGTTTGACCGCTTCGGCGTCCTCGGGCACATCGGTTCGTGGGCCATCGACGGCGATAAACAGCTGCTTGGGTTGGTAACCGCGAATCGCCGTGAAGACCTGCTCGGCTAGGTCCGGGCGGTTGAAGCCGATGAAGAGGACGGCGGTTTTGGAGTTTGGGGGCATTGGGGAGAGGGGAGGAGCGAGAGGGGGAGAGAGGGAGACACGGAGACACGGAGAATCGATTTTACCCTCCCTGCGGGAGGGGCGGCCGCACGATGCGGTCGGGGAGGGCTGGTGAAACGATGCTTGCACGGGCCACTTCTAACACTCTGCCACCCCGCATGTTACCTCTCCCGGCGAAGCGGGGAGAGGTCGGACGGGCCCTCAAGGCCTCGTTCGGGTGAGGGCCGACCGCGCTATCTTGTTGCGGGATACGACTCGATTGCTCGGACGGCCCTCACCCGAGCAATCGCCATGCGCTCTGCTCGACCTCTCCCAACTGCGTTGGGAGAGGTGACTTTCTCGCTTGCACGGGCCACTTCTAACACTCTGCCACCCCGCATGTTACCTCGCCCGGCGAAGCGGGGAGAGGTCGGACGGGCCCTTAAGGCCTCGTTCGGGTGAGGGCCGCCCGCGCTATCTTGATGCTGGTTGCGACTTAACTTGCTCGGACGGCCCTCACCCGAGCAATCGCCATGCGCTCTGCTCGACCTCTCCCAACTGCGTTGGGAGAGGTGACTTCCTTGCTTGTACGGTCCATTTCTAACATCCTGCCACCCCGCATGTTACCTCTCCCGGCGAAGCGGGGCGAGGTCGGACGGGCCCTTAAGGCCTCGTTCGGGTGAGGGTCGACCGCGCTATCTTGATGCGGGATACGACTCCTCTTGCTCGGACGGCCCTCACCCGAGCAATCGCGATGCGCTCTGCTCGACCTCTCCCAACTGCGTTGGGAGAGGTGACTTTCTTGGTTGTGTGGTCTACTTTTAACACTCTGCCACCCCGCATGTTACCTCTCCCGGCGAAGCGGGGAGAGGTCGGACGGGCCCTTGAGGCCTCGTTCGGGTGAGGGCCGACCGCGCTATCTTGTTACGGGATACGACTCCACTTGCTCGGACCGCCCTCACCTGAGCAATCGCCATGCGCTCTGCTCGACCTCTCCCAACTGCGTTGGGAGAGGTGACTGTCTCGCTTGCACGGGCCACTTCTAACACTCTGCCACCCCGCATGTCACCTCGCCCGGCGAAGCGGGGAGAGGTCGGACGGGCCCTTGAGGCCTCGTTCGGGTGAGGGCCGCCCGCGCTATCTTGATGCGGGATGCGACTCGACTTGCTCGGACGGCCCTCACCCGAGCAATCGCCATGCGCTCTGCTCGACCTCTCCCAACTGCGTTGGGAGAGGTGACTCTCTTGGTTGTATGATCTACTTCTAACACTGCGGGCCTCACCCAGAGCCAGCTACCGCCGAATCTGACCTCCCCCGAGGGGGAGGTGAAATCGATCTTGTCCGACCATCGTCGTTGATCGCTTCGCTGATTATCTTGGGCAGGCCCTGTGCGATGACAGGTTGAAAACCTGTCCCACGGATTGACGTGGTTTGCTACCTGGCCGCTGACGCGTCACTGGGGCGAACGGAGGGCTTTGGGGAGCATCGAGCGAAATACCTTTCTGGTTCTTCGCGTGAAGCGTTCCGAGAGCCCGTGGGCTTTGTGTCGAGATGCATTTGCAGACTCGTCGAACAAATTCTTTCCTCGGAATTGGCCGTAGAAATAATCGGTCGGCTCGTAATACTCAAACGGGACCCCGTTCTTGTTCGCATAAAATCCGTATTTCAACGAGCCTGATTGTGAATGCGATTTCCAATTCGCTGGATCAGATAAAAATTCTGAAATCCGATCCGGTGTGTAGGCTTGATGTGCCACTGAAAGCTGGTCGTAAAACGACGACCCCAGCAGCAGCACGGGTTTACCGTAATAAGAGGCTTCGACTCCGGCGGTGGACGCATAGGTGATCACCAGATCACTGGCGTCGATCAGGTCGTACGAGTTGATCGGCGAATCGGCCGCGATCACCGAACAGTTTTCACTTAAGGGCAGGTTGTCCCAAAACGCTCTCGACTCGGCCGACTTGCTTCTCAAGTGCGGGTGCACACGGATCGCAAGGTGACAGTCCGGTTGCGACTTCATTGCATCCAACAGCGCCAGCACCGCTTCGGCCTGGGTTGCAAACCCTTGTTGTGCAAATGCGTCTCCGATCGCCACGTTCTCGTCGTCCGAACCACAGAAGTAACTCAGCAAATATTTCGCTTTGCGGAACTCCGCTGGCACGCCTTGGTCCTGATGGCTAGTGAAGGAGGGCCAACCGTGCGAGCCTCCTTTTCGTCGCCCTTCAAAAAATGCTCTCGCGTGTTCGTTTCTGTATTCGTCGGGGTGCTGGTCCCAAAATTTCAGAATGTTCTGTTGCAGTCGAACTCGATTGTGCGGCACGTCGTTTAGCAGACAGTAATGCCCGGGATCGCAACCTCGCTCTTGAATTCGAAACTCGGTCTGGTTTGCCTGAGTGGCGCGAAGGATAGCACGGGTGGTGCAGAACCGACCATTGAACAGATAAGCGAGATCGAAGTGATTCGCTTTGAGGACTTGATCGGCAGCGTCGTACGCCAGCATAAATGCAGTGATGGCGTCACGAACAATTTCGCTGTGACGGTGGACGTCCAGGTCGGGCAATTTGAATCGAGACACCAATGACGATACGACGCCCATTCCTAGGTCCACGTCTCGCCATTGCAATGATCTTAAGTCGTCGAGCGTCGTCAGCGGCACATTGGCAGCCTCTTTCGCAAGCTCGCTTTTCCGCTGGTCGGACAAACCTAGCCGTTGGATCACACGGACGTTGCCGTCGAGTAGATTGACACCTCGCTGAAACGCGGCTCCGGGGCGTGCAGATGATTCGGTTGGTCCCCAGGGTTCGTGGTACGGCAGTTCACCGTACCAAAAACAGATCGTGACGTTGTCACCCATTTCAAGGTGCTTTTGCGCAATTTCAAGCGTGGTTTCAAGGTGCGGTGATGCTTCTTGCGTCTCAAACAGCACCACGTTCAAAGGTGATTGTTGTGCGACGGCAGAACGCGATTCTGTGAACGATAAATACATACGCTGATTCGATTGGATCAGTAGGATTCGTTGTTGTTTAGGCTTTCAGCCTGTCGTTGCATCCTCGGCGGCAGCCTGGAATCCAATTCCAAAACGGCCCTGCTCGGAAGTTTTGAAGTTGAGCTACAGCTAGTGATCTGAATGGCCGAGGGTTTGTGTCAGCGCGGACTTCGTCCATATGGGTGACACTTGCACTGTGTTTTTGGGGCGACTGGGAGAGCTGCGCAATTTCAAACGTCATTTGCCAGTGCGCCCAGTTTCCCTTTGACTGGCGTCTCACCGCAACCCCAGTCCGATGGCAATGACTTGCGGGGCAAAGAGCAGACAAGAACGCACAGGAAAAAGGCGGCTTGGGATGTAGAGAACTGAACCGCTTCGTCTGCCATGCTCCGAACCTCGGCGACGCAAATGAAATTCTGCACCATCGATGAAGCGTGCCATTGACCAAATGCCCATTCCGATGGTGAAAAAAACGCTACTCAGGCTGCTGAATAATTCCGACGAATCGCGGATCGTTGCGTACGAAGTCGGTGAAGTCTTCGGGCCAGGACGGGTCGAAGGGAACGGGGGCGTAGGTCGCACCAAACATACTGTTGGTCATTTCAATTTGTAGTAACAAGCGGTTCCTTTGGAGCAGTGGCTTGCCCTTGTGAAATCCCCGGGTGTCGACGGCAATAATGGTGCCAGCCGGACCGCAAATTTCGGTATACTGCTCTTCGGAATAGGCCTCCATGATTTCATCATCCTTAATTCGACCGTCTCGCAATACTTGCTTCGGCTTCCGTTTACTGCTTCCGCGGATATAGCAATGCGGCCCCGTGTCGGTGTCCACGTCCGTTAAGTAAAAGAAGAACTTGACGAATTTGATGCGGTCCATATCGAAGTGGTAAAGCTGTGCCGCGCTGCTATGAGCCATCCCGCCACTTGGCTGACTCCACCACATGGCGACCAAATCCAGTAACGGGTCGGAGCGGAGAAAGGCCTGGGCAACCCTACGGAAACCAACATCCATCAAGAGCATTTGTATCGTCGGGTTTGATACAAGATCGATTGCGTCGAACGAAAACTTTGGAGATTCGATGTTGGGATCGTACGGAAACTTCTCGTCTGACAATGCAAAGTTGACGGCGTTCGAATCTTTGGAGACGAGTACACGACACGGTTGATTTTTCCCATACTCGACCAAAGATCTCAAAACTTCATCGGGAAGCGAGCTCTTGAAAATATAGTACCCGTCCTTTTCGATCGCGTTGACGGCGTCAGGAATCTCAGTGTCCGCGATTATGCTCGAGCTGCCTTCGATTTTTTTCGCAGGGTGCTTGTAGCTGATATAGCGTGATACCCAATCATTAAATCGACCGTTCGTCAATACATACAATTGTCTCATCGCATGATACGCTTCGGCGGGAGTGTCTCCTCTCCGACGATGGACGCGGAAACCGGATCGAACGACCTTAAGTTTATTGATGGTTTCCAACGCGTTCTTAATCATGGATATACCTTGAGTTCGTGAGGTGTTGTTTCGCTGGAACTAGGGTGGATACACGTTGCTTGAGCAAGATTCCGGCAAGCTCTTCTCCGCGAATACAAAATCGTTTGCGGGACAGGCTGCCAATCTTTAGATATGCGGTGATTTATCCTGATCTAGGTGTATCACAACACCTTTTCACTCACCCGGTTAACTCTTGCTCTCGGCGACCGATGTTGATGATTGGTCTATCCATTTCGTTGACAACGAGATCCGCTGTCCAACCAATTGCTTGGTCGCTTTGGTTGAGTAAAGGAGATCGCTCGCATTGCAAGCAATGTCATTGTTACGAGCTTAGTCGGCGCGGACTTCGTCCACGTGGGTGACAGTTGCACCGCGAGTTGATGTAGGTTTGGGGGCAATGGGTAATTGCGAACGTCATTGCCAGCGGGCACAGTCTCCCTTTGACAGGCATCCTGACGCAAGCCCAGTCCGGCAGCAATGATTTGCCAGTCAAAGAGAACGCGAGAAAACGCGAGTAGAAAGTGGAATTGGTATCAAAGGATCAAACCGGATTTGGCAACGATGTGAAACCTTTAGTGGCGGAAGGCCTACTCGGCTCTCGACAGCACTGGAATGAACGCAGACAAAGATATGCTTTGCCTTCCCTTTGGGGAGGTCAGAGTCGGCGGTAGCCGGCTTTGGGTGGGGCTCGCAGTGTTCGAAGTGAACCATGTAAGCAAGGAAGTCACCTCTCCCAACGCAGTCGGGAGAGGTCGAGCAGAGCGCATGGCGATTGCTCGGGTGAGGGCCGTCCGAGCAAGTCGAGTCGTATCCCGCAACAAGTTAGCGCGGTCGGCCCTCACCCGAACGAGGCCTTGAGGGCCCGTCCGACCTCTCCCCGCTTCGCCGGGCGAGGTGACATGCGGGGTGGCAGGATGTTAGAAGTGGACCGTACAAGCATCGTTTCCCCAGCCCTCCCCGGAAAACTCGCTGAAGGCTCGTTTTCCGACCCTCCCGACGCAAGCTGGGAGGGTGAAATGACGTCTGACTGGCTGTCTACCGCAGCTCTTGCTGAGCCATTTGATTGATGACGGCGTCGAAGCGGCGGTCGTCAGGGAACCGCTCGCGAGCCTTTCTCGCCAGCGCGCGGGCGGTGCCAATTTTATCCTGTTCCCGCAGTCGGTTGATGTACTTCAACTGCAGGTTGGCGTTAGCAGAATCGAGTTCGACCGCTTTTTGATAGCACTCAAACGATTCAATATGTCGTTTCAACACGTATGCCGTGTCAGCACACAATTCTTCGCAGCGGGCGCGTTCGGCAATCGTCTCGCTTTGACCACAGGCGAGTCCCTCAAACGCTCGGGCGAGGAATTCAAGGTCCGGATCGGGGCGAGTAATTAAGTACTTGGCGGCGGCGCGGTAGTTGGCAGTTGTCGGAGGGACAATGCTAGCAATCAGGATGTCGGGGTGCGACTCAAGCATTTTCAAGGCAGCTGGGGTCTGGTTGGGCTGCCGCTCGAGCAGTTTTCGCAAATAGGTTGCTCCGAGTTCCGATTCGTTGCTGTCGAGTGACAGCTGCGCTAATTGACGCAGCGCGGCAGAGTAGGTTCCGTAGAGCTCGCTGAGCTGCTGTAGGATCGCCCGCGTCCGGTCCCGGTCGGTGTAGACGAAATCCAAATACAAACTGGCCGTGCGTGCTTCACGTGACAGTGGCCGGACACAAAGCTCGGCCTCTGCGTTTTTTAATGCGGCGATGTAATGACGCGACAGCGGGGGTGTTGCAGTTCGCTCGACGCCGGAAGTGTCACCGCCGGTATCGGCGGAGTCATTGGAGTCTGACCCGCTGGAGGACGAGCGGTGGTTCGTTGAACGGGCCGCTACCGATTCATTCTGAGCGTGCCATTTCAAGCGGCGGACGGCAGGGGCGGTTTGTTGATACAGTTCGCGTAACTGTTCGGTTGATTTTGGATTCGCTTGCACGACTTCGTCATAACGAGCGAGTTGGAAGTGCAAGTCGCTGAGGGTTCGATAGACCGCAGGCGAGGCCGTTTGTTTGGCGAGTTCTTCGAGCGGCGAGATCAAAGTTTCAAGTTGTGCCGGTTCGACTCCACGCTGCGCCAGCATCGCTTGCGAGCGGCGAATGATCGCGTCTGCGCTGGCGTCCTTTTGCAACACGCTGAGTGCCCAAGCGTTGGGGAGCACGACCAATGCTGCGATGGCAAGCGACGGGAAGAGCGACTTCTTCGTTTGGAATCGGATTCGTGGCTTGCGTTTCGCTTCGGTCGCTGTCACTGACTCGATTGGCACACCATCGTCACCTGAACCATCGAGTTCGCCCGAGACGGTTTGCTCGTCCGCAAGATCTTCGGCGACCTCGTGTTCATCATCTGCATCGATGTACTCATCCGCATCGAAGTAGTCGTCGGTCTCGCCACTTTGGTAACCGGTGTCGCGGATTCGAGGGGCGACCAAATGACCGCGGGTGGCGGCGACCGGCAGAAAGATGGCACAAGCGATCAAATTGGCGGGGATGATCAATCCCATGTCGAAAAACTGGGAAACGGCCAGCGAGCCAAGAATGTACCAACCGGCGACTCGCAATCCGTGGTCCACTGCGTCGGGCGAATCGTTGAGTTTGTTCAGCGAGCGGATCACTCCGACGATCAACACACCGACGAATAGCAATCCCGGGATGCCTTGCTCGGTAAACATTTCCAGCCACAAATTGTCGGCGTGGTGTGCCCAGCCGTCGCTGCTTTTTTCTAGTTGGGTTAGATGCGCGTCGGCGAATGTGCCCAGCCCGCTACCCGTCGGCAGGTAGGTTGTTGCGGCCGCGATGACATCATTCCAAAGCGGTATTCGCCCATCATTAAGCAGTGTCGATTGATCTTGATCGGATAGCAGCTCCATGCGATCCAACGATGTCAGATCCAAATTGAAGGGAACGATCAACAGTGCCACCGCGATTGCCAGCACGGCAATGATCACCGGGATGCTGGCGGTGCCACGACGAGCACGGATCCAGCCCAGTGCGAGTGTAAATCCGATCATAGCGCTGACCAATCCGCCTCGCGAGCCACAGACAAGCAGCGCGGCGGTGCACAGCACTAGGCTGATTAATGCGATGCTGGAATCCCGATCACTGGCTAGCGAGATGAGGTCGTTGACTTCGAAATTTTCGTCGTCGACTTCGGTGCCGATCAATGCGGACAATCGCCACGCCAGCACTCCCATGCTGGCGCCGACCCCGATGTTCATCATCAACGCAGCATTGTTGCGATTAACGAATGCGGCAAAATGGGATCCGCGATTGATCGCGTTCATGCCAAGTAAATCCGTCTCGGGGCTGACGAGTTGAAAGATGCCCAGTGCTGCGTGCACGGCGGCACCCACTGCGAGTCCGGCCATCAGCAACACCAGGCGTCGGCGATTTTGGAAAACACTGGCGGATGTCCAGGCGAGTGTGGCGACAACCAATAGCATCGCGATGGCGTGCCGCGAGGCAGCGGGATCAATCGATATCGGGTGCATCGAAGAACGCTCGGTCTGCGATCCCAAGATGGGGTCGAGCCAAGTGGTGTAGGCGGCCGCTGAGCCGGGGCTCAGCAGGGATGTCAGAAATCCAGGCAGCGGCAATGTTTGGAACCACGCGAATGCAGCCCATCCGAGCAGCAGGATTGCGAGCCAGTGGAACCGCGGGCCTCCTAGGGTCTCGCGGTCGATGATCGAGGGGAGTGCCAAGAGCCCAGCAGCGAGCACGGCGACACAGGTCGCCCATTGGGCCCATGGCAGAATGCCTCCGTAATCAAATGCGATGGCGCAGGGCAGCACGGTCAAAATGCATGCGGATGCCCAAAGCGAAATTTGAGTGAGAAGGGGAGCGATCGATTTCATGAAAAGTTTTCAGAGCTGCGTCTCCTCGGCACCCGCAATCGGGGATGCGAAGGAACTAGCCGGCGTCGTGGATCTTGTAAAAGATCCCGCGTAAAGGATCTTTAGCAAGATCCACTACGGTGATTCGTTGTCGGTGGAGCTGGATAAGTTTTAAAAGGCAGTATCAGGACGCGTCGTTTTGATTGTGTTACCGAAGCGAAAACTCTGTTTATGAACGTAGCGGAAGTCGTCAAGACTCAGGTCGTAGCGGAAGTCGTCAAGACTTTCGAGGTATTCGGTACTTATCGAAGGATCCGAAACTCTCCCGCGAGTTCCGCTTCCTCAAAGGCCGCCCAGGAATGACAGGCTGGAAGCCTATCCCACAGCCAACTCTAGCATTCCTTTTCCTGGTTAGCCTTAGTTTAATGGAAGGTGTACAAAAATTACCCGTTGTTTCGCTTGTCGAGGGGATTGTTCGCAGATCGACATCAAACGCTCGTAAAGCGACGCTGTTTTGATGTTGGGGATGGGATCATCGTTCCCGCCTGATGAAAGAATTTTACCCCGCTACCGCAGGTGGGGAATTGCAGCTGCATTCTTCGTGCGCTGAGGGCGTGGTCGCATCCGCAATGACGTGGTAGCGGTGTTCCGTGGGACGGTAGCGGAAGTCGTCGAGACTTTCGGCAGCATTGTCGCTCGGCTTTCCAATCCGTTGGCGTGCTGCATGGGGCTCGTTTTGCTCGAGGTGGATTGTGCAAGCGAGAATTCACCAGCCCTCCCCGGCCGCTTCGTGCGGCCGCCCCTCCCATGAGGGAGGGTAAACTGATTTTACCTCCGCAGCCGCTGAAGCGGCTGACCCTCCCTGAAAGGGAGGGGGGAGTTGGCGCTGCCGAGACGGTGCTTCGGCCTACGAGGTCGCGGCCAGCTGCTCGACGGATTCGCCGGGGGTCCACTTGGTGTAGTCGCTGGGGTCGCGGTGGACTTGGCGGTAGATCGTGTCCCGCTCGACTGGATCACGGCCAGCTTCGCTGATCAGGTCACGGATCTTATCGACAGACAAACATTGCGGCGTCGTCGCGCCAGCATCGTGATAAATCAACTCGTGCCGCACTGTTCCGTCAAGATCGTCGGCGCCATAAGCCAACGCGGTCTGCGCGGTCTCGACACCTAACATGATCCAGTACGCCTTGATGTGCTGGAGGTTGTCCAACATCAAACGGCTGATCGCCATCGTTCGCAAATCCATGATCGCCGATGGCTTTTTGATCTCCGAGAGTTTCGTATTCTCAGGGTGAAACGCGAGCGGAATAAAAACCTGGAAACCACCCGTTTCATCCTGCAGATCTCGCAACCGGATCAAGTGATCGATGCGGTGATACGCCTTTTCCACATGCCCGTACAGCATCGTGCAATTGGTGCGCAGCCCGATTTGATGCGCCGTCCGGTGAATGTCCAACCAAGCGTGTGTGTTCGCCTTGTGCTCGCATAATTGGTCACGCACCTCGGGATGAAAAATCTCGGCGCCGCCTCCCGGCATGCTGCCCAAGCCGGCGTCTCGTAAATCTTCCAAAACCCAGCGGACTGATTTCTTGGTCTGGAATTCAAACCAATTGATCTCCACTGCCGTCCAGCCTTTCAGATGGATTTGCGGGTAGTTGGTATGCAGCAGCTCGATCAGGTGACGGTACCACTCGTACGGTTTTTGGTGATGCAGTCCGCCGACGATGTGCATTTCGGTACAGCCATTTTCGGTCGCTTCTTGACCTCGCTGCAGGATCTGTTCGTCGTCCATCACGTACCCTTTCGGGTCGCGTAGATCGCTGCGGAAGGCACAGAAGCGACATCGATACACACACACGTTGGTAGGGTTCAGGTGCGTGTTGATGTTGAAGTAGCCGACGTTCCCGTTTTTGCGTTCGCGAACCAAATTGGCCAGCTCGCCGACGGCACCCAGCGAGACTTCGGGATCGTACAGGAAAATTCCGTCATCAAGCGTCAGTCGCTCTTCCGCTTCGACTTTGTCGCGGATTTCTCGAAATCGGGCTTCGCGTTCTTGAGTGATCATGCGTTGGATGTTTGGGAAGGAAGTGAGGTTTCGGGGGTGTTTGAAAGTCTTCGTGACTTTTGCTACGGGGGCGGGATGATCGACAGGCTGGAAGCCTATCCCACTTACAGCCAGAGGCAATCGAGGGTTCCGGCGACGAGTAACGTTAAACTGATGGCAGCATTGGTGTTGAAAAAGGCTTGATTGACACGGTTCAAATCGTCGGGGCGGACCAGCCAATGTTGCCACAATACCATCGCGGCCACGACGACCAAAACGCCCCAAAAAAGAAATCCGAGTCCAGTGCTGTGAGCGAATGTGGGCAGCAGACTGAGCAGCCCCAGCATCACGACATGAAACGCGGCAGCGATTTTTAACGCGCCCGCGATTCCAAATTTCGCGGGGATGCTGTGCAGGCCTGCTTCGGCATCAAACGCGGCATCTTGGCATGCATAAATGATGTCGAACCCGGCAACCCAGGCGGCTACTGCGGCGGCAAGGATCAGCGGGGCGAGCAAGTCACTCGGGCTGGAGGTCACTTCGCTACCGCGGATCGCGACCCAGGCACAGATCGGCGACAGACTGAGTGCGACGCCGAGCCAGAGGTGTGCGGCGGCGGTAAAACGCTTCGCCAGACTGTAGCCACACAAGAACATCAATACAGGAACGGACGCGTACAGCGGCAATCGGTTGGGCAAAAACAACGCGGTCGAGGCGACGAATGCAAGCGAACAGCCGATCGTGAACGTCCACACACTGGTGCGAGACAACACGCCGGCGGGCAAATGACGCTTTTCCGTCCGCGGGTTTCGTGCATCGATGTTGTGATCGACCAGTCGGTTGAACGCCATCGCGGCACTGCGGGCAAACACCATGCAGAGCAGAATCCCCACGATGTCTTGCCAGCGAAACGAGGGACGAGCACCTGATGTGAGCGGAGTCGCAAACGCCATCACGGTCGCCAACGCGGCAAACGGCAATGCGAAAACGGTGTGGCTGAATCGAATCAGTCCGAGCCAATGGGAGATGTTCATGATTCCCCCCACCGCTGGATCAGCGAGTTGTCGACTCCGATTTGGTCCATGATCCGGCTGACGATGAAATCGACCAGCGAATCAAGCGACTCGACGCCGTGGTACCAGCCGGGCATCGCGGGCAAAATGACCGCGCCGGCAGCAGCCAGGCGGTGCATGTTTTCGAGCTGCAATACGCTGAGCGGTGTTTCTCGCGGCACAAGGACTAGTTTTCGATGTTCTTTCAAATGCACCTCCGCCGCACGTTGGATCAAATTCGATCCGGCCGCGCGAGCAATCCCGCTGAGCGTGCTGCCGCTGCAAGGGCAGACCACCATCGCTTGCGTTCGAAACGATCCGCTGGCGATCGGGGTGAAGTAGTCGTCATAGCGGTGGTAATGGATTCGTGACAGCACGCTTGCGTCGGGAGCCTCGATCGCCGCAGTGGACCAAGCAGGGGAAAGCGTCAACAGTCCCGCGACGTCAGCGCTATGAATATCGACGGTGGCGCCGAGTTCTTGTTTGATCACCGCCGCACCACTAGGGCTGATCGTGACATGCACTTCGAAGCCAGCGTGGACCAGGATCTGCAGCAATCGGACCCCGTAGATCGCACCACTTGCACCGGTCATCGCCAGCACCACAGGGCCTCGATCTTTTAAATCTCGATCCTGCTTCGATGCCGCGTCGCTCGCTGTCGTTTTGCCCGCCAACGTTTCGCTCACTCGGTCGACTCCGTCGTCGATACTTTGGTGCCTTGGTAGGCCACGGGTTTGGTGCCTTGATAGATCGTGGCAACGCCGAACGTCATCGGTGTGAACCGGACATCGGTCAATCCAGCGGCGGTCATGCGATCGGCAAGTGCTTGGCCATCCGGGAATTGGCCCACTGATTCGGGCAGATATTTGTAGGCCGATTTGTCGTTGCGAGCGAACAGTTGTCCGATCCGAGGCAGCACGTTGCGAAAGTAGAATCCGTAGGCTTGGCGGAGTCCGATCAGCCGAGGCTGGGAAAATTCCAACACCACGACTTGGCCGCCGGGGGTACAGACGCGAGTCATCTCGCGGAGTCCTTGGTCGGTATCGGTGACGTTCCGCAGTCCAAAGGCGACCGTGACACACTGGAAGCGGTTTTCGGGGAACGGCAGCGATTGGGAATCGGCCTCGATAAACTCGATCGATTCGCTGGTGGTTCCGGCACGTCGCTTGCGAATCGCGATTTCGAGCATCGCGTGACAGAAATCACTACCGACGACGCGAACGTTTTTGGGAGCTTTTTTAGCGATCGCGATGGCGAGATCGCCGGTGCCGGTGCAGGTATCCAGGACGGGGGCGGCCGAATCGAGTTTCAGAATCCGCACGGTTCGCCACCGCCAATAACGGTCGATGCTGAGCGACAGCAGGTGATTCATCGCGTCATAGCGAGGTGCGATTTGACGAAACATTTCCCGTACTCGCGAACCGCTTTTGTCGACCAGCGGGGACGCAGCATCGGAATCTGCGACGGGAGTTGTTTCGTGTTCGGTGACGACCATCGATAGTCCAACGGTTTTCGTTTGAGGGTAAAGTGTCGTAAGGTTAATCTGCAGCAAGGAAACGGTGAAGCCCGACCGGATTCGGGGAGTGGGTCTACGATTGTCGCTCGGCTTTCCAAGCCGTCCGCATGCTTCACCTCCCCTTTGGGGAACGCTGTGAAGCATTTCGTAGCGGAACTCGTCAAGAGTTTCGGGGGGGGCACTTGCCGTGGATCGAAAGTCTTGACGACTTCCGCTACGCTAAAAATATACAAACCGTATAGGGAAAAATGCTTCACAGCGTTGCCCTTAGGGGAGGTCAGAGTCGGCGGTAGCCGGCTCACCGGTGGGGTTCGTTGTGTTAGGAATGGACGGTGCAAGTTTCAGGTCACTAGCCCTCCCCGGCCGCTTCCTGCGGCCGACCCTCCCAAAGGGAGGGTGAACTTCGGTTTGACCTGCTAGAAAGACCGTAAATCAGCGACACTGTATAACTGTGCTGCGACCGTTTTCCCAAAAAAGTCAGAGATCTTTAAACCGATGCGAACCCTGCTCTTCGATATCGATGGAACGTTGTTGCTGACGAACCGCGGAGGGCAAGGGGCATTGGAATTGGCTCTCCAGCAAGAATTCGACTTGCCCACTGCCACCGCCGACGTGGATTATGCCGGACGAACCGATCGAGGGATTCTGGATGAGTTGCTGATTTTGAACGGTTTGCAGCCCACCGAATCAAATCGAGAACGGTTGCAAAACCGCTATATCTCGCTGCTGCCGCAGATGTTACAGCAGCGAGGCGGCACGGTGTTGCCGGGAGTGGTCGAGTTGTTGGAGCGGTTGGCGACCGACGCGAGAGTGTGCGTCAGTGTGATGACGGGCAACCTGGTCGAGACGGCGCACCACAAACTGGATCATTTTGGTTTACGGCACTATGTTCGCTGGATCGTCGGTGGCGATAGTGACCTGCACCGCGACGATTTGGCTCGTCGGGCACGTGAAGTGATCCGCAGTGAGGCGGGCGAGCAGGCGTGTGAGCGGATCATGGTGATCGGCGATACCCCTGCCGATATCCGTTGCGGGCATGCAATCGGCGCCGCAGTGGTCGCAGTTTGCACTGGCGGCTACTCACGCGAGATGCTGGAAATCGAAAAGCCACTGTTGGTCGTTGACGATTTGTCCGACTTGGTGAAACTGTTGCCGATCCTGGTCGGTGAAACGGTGGGATAGCGGCAGCGAAATCCAACTTTACCTCCCCTTTGGGGAGGTCAGAGTCGGCGGTAGCCGGCTCACCGGTGGGGTTCGTTGTGTTAGTGGTGGATCGTGCACGCGAGAATTTACCAGCCCTCCCCGGCCGCTTCCTGCGGTCGACCCTCCCAGAGGGAGGGTGAATTCGTTTTTGCCTCCCAGCTCCCGAACTCTCTTCGCCGTTAGCGGATCAGACTCATATAGAAGCTGAAGACCTTGGTGTCGTCGGTCGGTGCCTTGTTGACGGGGTAGGCAAAGTCGAATGCCAATGGGGCGGGGCCGAGCATTGGAATCGCGACGCGAAGGCCGGCACCTGGAGCGACGCGGAACGACTCGCTGTTCAGTTCGATGTCGGACTCGACCGTTCCAAAGTCGACAAACGCGACGCCTTTAAATGCGTCGTCGGCGGTGATCGGGAACATGTATTCGACTGTGTTGAGGAACTTGAACCGTCCCCCGACTTCGACATTCCCGCTCGGACTGGTCACAACCGGGCTGGCACCGCGGAAATCAAAACCACGCATGGTGGCGTAACCACCCGCAAAAAAGTTCTCGAACAGCGGTGTGTTGTCGCCACTGAACCCAAGTTGGTTCGAGTACGACAGCGTTTGCTTGCCACTGCCGTCGGCACGCTGCGCCAACAACCAATACTTGCGGTATTCGGTTTCGATGCGAGCGTAATCAAAATCGCCAAAGGCTTCTTCGAAACTGAACTCGAAATAGTGTCCTTGGCTCGACTGAATGGGACTGTCACGTGTGTCGTGTTTTAACGACAGTGTGCCTGAATACAATTCGTTGCGTCCCACGTTCTCGTGTAGCACGGCTTCCAGCGGTGCAATGCCACGCACTCGAGGGTTCGTAATGTCGACACTCTGGCCACTGATACCAAGCGAAACCGAAAGGTCGGGCGTGATCCGGTAACCAAAACTCAATCGTCCGCCGAGTCGTTCTTCGTCCCAGTCGTTGAAACGTCGATCGACCAAGAAACCGCTCACGGACATGCTGACCGGTTTGTAGCCGAACAAGTTGGGGTCGGCAAAGTTGATCGTGTAGCGGTCGAAATCACTACCCGGAGCGGCTTCGATGCGAAACGTTTGTCCGGCACCACGAAATGCGGTTCCACTAAACAAGTCTTGAAACGAACGCGGCCATCGCATGATGTCAAAGTTACGTTCATCAACTGTGATTTGGCCGGTAACGCCGGCATCACTGTTGACGGCACCTCCCAGCATGATGCGTCCGGTTCGTGCCGGGAATCCATTGATGATCAAGTCGGCTTCGCGGACCGTGGGCATCGGGACACTTGATGGGGCGCCGCCATAGGGATCGGCTCCGTATGGCAACAGCGTGCCGCTGTCAGGATAGCCTGCGCCGGGAAACGTGTTCGAGGGAGGTGCGAAAGTCGAATCGGGATACGCGGGGGCGTTGTACTGAGACGGAGGGTACTGAGTCGGAGGCACGCTCGTCGCGGGTGCACCATAGACGCTGCCACCGCTGTAGTTTTGCGATGGACTGGACAGCGATGGTGGAGCCGAATAGCTGCTAGGAGGTTGGTAATTGTTGGGCGCCGTGTAACCACTCGAAGGCGGCGTGTACGGCGGCGTACTGGGGTATTGGCGAGCAACATAGCGATCGCTGTCCGATTGCACTCGGATCGGTTCGTTTGTTGTGGGGATTGCGGCAGGTGTCGAAACAAACTGAGTCGCCGGGTCGGATGCGTGCTCGGTCGCCGATGCATTTGCGGAGCGGTTCACCGCAGAATGGGGCGATACCGACGAAGTCGCGGACGCAGAACGCGGTGCCATGGGGTTGGCGGCCCACGGTGCTTGCGTCGCGAGTTGGTTACAACCGGTGAACGACGTCGCCAGCGCGACGACACCGATCGAGCACGCAATGTTTCGTGCGGTTATTTCAATCGTGTGCATCATGCGGACGGCTTCATCGGAAGAGTGCTGTACAAACTTAGTAGACATCGTCGACCTCACGATCGGTCGGAACGACCTTGATGTCGGGGGCGTCGGCGATCTGTGGATTGGTTTCTAGCAATTGACTGCGTTCAATGCGACGGCGATTTAGTTCCAGCGAGCGGCGGTCAATGATGTCTCCTTCGCGGAGATCGACCATATTGAGCATCGTGGATTCACGCATCAGGTGCGGTTCGCCTTCGATGTTGACCAAGATGCGACCGACTTTCCAAATGTCACCTTCAGTGACGTCGTAGACTAGGTCGACCGTGTTTGCTTCGTCTCGCATTACGGTTTTCGGTTCGACTTCGGCATAGATGAACCCGAGTTCGCCATAGCCGTAGGTGATCTCGCCGATATCGCGACGCATCAAGGTGCCGTCGAACATGTCACCCGCTTTTAGTTCCAATCGTTTACGAAGTGATTCTTCGGTAATAAATTGGTTGCCTACAATTTTGACGTCGTTGACTTTGAACCGAGGTCCTTCGTTCACGACAAAGGTGACGTACAACCATTTGCCGGATTCGTCATAGTGCAGTCGTCGACCGACGGTGGCGGTCAAGAAACCGAGATTGTGATAGTACGTGGCGAGCACGTTGACGTCGTTGTCGATGGTGGCGAGATTGGCGGTGTTGCCGATGTAGGACAATACGCCCGCAGTAGGCCCACGGCTGGTGATGATCTTTTTCAGTCGTGCTTCGTTGACGATCGTGTTGCCTTTGATCGTGATGTCGGCAATCCGTTCTTTGGGGCCTTCGTTGATGCGGAAGATCACCACGCCTGGGTCGGTCTCGAAGCCGATTTGTGCATCGACGGCGACTTGATTGAAGCCTTCTTCGAGGTAGTAGTCGATGATGCGGCGGCGAGCGGATTCGACCGAAAATTCGCTCAAGGGATCGTTGGCTTGGACCCCCGCTCGATTGCGAATCTCGCGATTGTTGAACGCGCGATGACCGTGGAAAACGACCTTGGTGATGACGGGCCGCTCGTGAACGAAATAGGTGACTGCAACGCCTTCGGGGCGTTCGTCGACATTGAAAGTGACATGATCGAACGAGCCCATGTCGTTCAGACGTCGCACGTCGCCGAGCACGGTTTCGTAATCGTAAAAGCGGTCTTTTCGGGTTTCGATCTTCTGCATGATCAAGTGCGTGCCGATCGCTTTGTTGCCACGCACGGTGACGTCTAAAACGATCGCGTCCCCTTTTTCGCGGTGGATCGCCAACCCATCACGGCTGCGAACATGGTCACGAAATTTGGGACGTGTATCGGGCCCGGGAGCACTTGGGCCGCCTTGCCCACCACCAAATCCGCCTCCGCCACCCATCTGCGCAATCGCCAACGTCGGCGAAAGAGCAAACGTGATCAGCAGGATCAGCGAAACAGAATGGGCGGCACTACAGCACAAAGCGCGTCGAGTCGTTCGAGCAGTCATTCGGTTCGTAGTCCGTCGTGTCATACAGTGAGGTATCCCGCTGGGGGAAAAACCGATTCATCCTTGAATTCGGTCGCAAATGACGCAGGTTTGCCGTCATGGATTGACGATTTGCCACCTATTTGCGGTATCAATGTTGGTAACTACCAACGCGGACGCTCTCACGACAAGGCAGATTTGGAACTAATTCGGAGTGTTTTTGCAGCGATTGCTCTCTCGTAACGATAGTCGCGAAGGCTTTCCGCAAAGCAATTTTACCTCCCTTTTGGGGAGGTCAGAGTCGGCGGTAGCCGGCTCTGGGTGGGGCTCGTTGTGTTAGAGGTGGACTGTGCACGCGAGAATTCACCACCCCTCCCCGGCCGCTTCCTGCGGTCGACCCTCCCGGAGGGAGGGTAAGTACATCTGGCTAATTGGCAGGGATAGCCTTGTTTTTGGCTATCTTGCTCAATGTCTCTATCGCCGTCTTCATGGCGAGGGGATCGATTTCGTGCACATTGATCGAGTCGCCGATCCCACGGAGCATCGTGATCGTCAATCGGCCGCCGAGATGCTGGCGGAACTCTTCGAGTCCCTGCATCAATCGGTCCACCGGTTCAAGACAGGGATGCCAAAGTTGAATGCCTAGGTCATGCAAGCATTGCACGGCCATCTCCGCATCCGGGCGAGGCAGCCCAAATTTGAGCGATGAGTACAAGCAATCGATCGCCACTCCGATCGCGACCGCTTCGCCGTGACGAATTTGATAGCGTGAGAGCGTCTCGAGTTTATGGGCCGACCAGTGACCGAAATCCAACGGGCGAGCTTCGAGCATCTCAAAAGGATCGCCTCCTTCGGTGATGTGACGCATATGCAGCACACAAGAACGGTGGATCGCGCGCCGTGATAATTCAGGATCTCGCGCGGAGATCTGCGACGCGTGTTCGGCTAACCAGTGGAATTCGTCTGCATCTTTCAGCAGCGAAACTTTCACCGCTTCGCTCAGTCCGCTACAGAATTCTCGATCGGGTAACGTTTCTAACAAGGCGGAATCGTTGACGACCGCCCAAGGCACCGCAAACGTGCCGATCCAATTCTTTTTGTCGAAATAGTTGATTGCGTTTTTGACTCCGACACCCGAATCGGCCTGCGCCAGTGTGGTGGTGGGCAGACGCACCAGCCGGATCCCGCGGTGTGCGATTGCAGCGGCGTAGCCAACTGCGTCCAACATCGCCCCGCCGCCGATGGCGATGACGTAGCTGCGGCGATCAAGATTCAGGTCATGAATCAGGCCCAATATTTCTTCGACCGCGGTTTGCGTGTTTTTGATCGGTTCGCCGCCATCCACGATGATCGTGGGGGACGTCAACTCGATCGAGGCTTCGCCGCGGAGCTGTGATTCGATCCGGGCGACACGGTCGCTCGATTCAGCCACCGATCGCTCGGCGATCATTAGCACGCGCGCACCACCGTTGTCTCCGCCGTCCAGCAAATCGACCAATACCGAGAAATCATCGCCAGCGACATCGTCCGTGACCCGCAATCGATGAACGAACGAGGCGGTGAAAGGGATGTCGGTTGTATTGGAAAGACGATTCAGCATGGATATTTTTGAAGGGTTGCTTTTGCGAATTACACGCGGCGGACATCATTCATCAGTGGCAGAACGGTCGGAACGGAGAAGAACCGAGTGTTAGCTCAATACTAGTACGTTTCCTCTTTCCAATCTCGCCATAACCAACGCAGCGAATCAGGAAAAATTGCTCCGCCATGTTTTCCATTATGCGCCTCGGTGCCAAAAACCAGTTTGTAGTCGTAATCTTTGAACGCTAACGCCTTGGCCATTTGACGATTGGCCAAGGGCCAGTTTCCGAATTGATTGTCGAGATCGTTCTCGCCATCTTGTAGGAATACACGAATCGGCTTCTTGTCCGCTTTGCGAATCATTGGCGGATAATTGTGACCGCCGCGAAGATCGACGAAGCTGCCGATGTGGCTGAGGACTTTTTGAAATTGATCGGGGCGATGCCATGCGACGCTGAAGGCACAGATGCCGCCTGAGCTGTTGCCGCAAATGGCTCGCATTTTTGGATTCTTCGAGATTCGATAGTCTTTTTCGACTTCAGGAAGAATCTCTGAGAGCAGGAATTCTGCGTAATCGCCGCTGACCGTGTCGTACTCGAAACTGCGGTTACTCGGTCGGGGGCTCCAGCCGCGTTTCTCAGCGAGTTCACCTTTATGCCCGGGATCGATCATTACGGCGATCGTGACCGGCATGTCTCCTTTGGCAATCAGGTTGTCAAACACAACCGGAACTCGGAAATCTCCCTTGGTTCCTTCGAAGGCGTGTCCGTCTTGGAAAACCATCAATGCAGCGGGTGTTTTGCCATCGTACTGTGCTGGGACGTACACGCTGTAGCGTCGCCGCGTGCCCTCGAACACCTTGCTTGATTCCCAAGCGTGCTGCGTGACTTTGCCATGCGGGACCGCGTCGTTGGGTTGCGAGTCGGGACCATGTTGGTAGTCCTCGGCAGTCACAGGCTGTGCACCGAGAACCATTGCCAAGGCAACGGGGGTGGCCAAGTAGGCCGCAAAAGCGGCGACAGCCGACAACGAACGAAACGCACGCATAAGACAGACTCGATTGGCAAAGGAGGGAATGTTGGGGGGAGGGACGCCGAGACGTCAGTTGTTATTTTAGCAGCTTAGAGCCGTTTTTTCGCGTGGGCATGACATGAAAAGGACTTTCCCTTCTGCTTAGCCCGCCTGAAGGAGGACGCGGTAAAGCTTTCTGGTAGCGGAACTCGTCACGAGTTTCGGGCATGCTGGACAGTCAACGAAAGTCTTGACGACTTCCACTACGTTGAATCGCCGCAATTCACGGAAGAAAAATGCTTCACAGCGTTGCCGCTAAGGGCGTACTTTGGCTGCCCGAGGGCGTGCTCTCGCGAACATCAACATTCACCCTCTCTCTCTCCCTTCATCTTTGAACCGATCGTGATGCAAAAAAAACGTTTAGGAAGTAGCGGTGTCGTCGTTAGCGATATTTGTATGGGAACGATGACCTTTGGTAGCCAATGTGACGAAAAATCCAGTCATGCGATCTGTGACTTGGCCTTTGAATCCGGAATCGACTTTTTCGATGCGGCCGAGATTTATCCGGTGCCCCCCAATAAAGACACCGTGGGTGTGACCGAAGAAATTTTCGGACGCTGGTTGAAAACCAAGCCGCGTGAGTCGGTTGTGGTGGCCACCAAGATCACTGGGCCAGCACATGGATGGTTTTGCCCCCCCGTCCGCCATGGCAAAACGTCGATCGATCGGCACCAAATTTTGCGAGCTTGTGATGCTTCGCTTCGCCGCTTGGGCACCGATTACATCGATCTGTATCAAATCCATTGGCCGGATCACGGGATGCCCTACGAAGAGGTCTTGGGAGCGCTGACTGAACTACGAGATGCGGGCAAGGTTCGTGTGATCGGTTGTAGCAACGAGACGAGTTGGGGGGTGATGAAAAGCTTGTGGACCGCCGACGTCCAGGGGCTCGATCGCTATGAAACGGTGCAAAACAACTTCAGTTTGATCAATCGCCGCTGCGAAAGTGAACTGGCTCAGGTGTTGCGAAAAGAGAAAATGAGCCTGCTGCCCTACTCGCCGCTTGGTGGCGGGGTTTTGACGGGCAAATACAACGTCTCGCCTCCACCGGGCGCCCGCTTTACCGACTATTTGCTCAACGGCGAAGAGCGGCAACGCAAAATGGCGGAGCGTTTTGTCAACGATCGTACGATCGAAACCACACGGCGAATGGAAGAGATCGCCAAGTCGATTGGCACCACCGTCACGGCACTGGCTGTCGCGTGGAGCCGCCAGCACGACTTCGTCGCTTCGACGATCATCGGAGCGACCAACACCGAACAGTTGCTTGAATCGCTGGCGGCTCGTGATTTGGTGTTAGGCAGTGAAACATTGGCTCGTATCGATCAAGTCGACGTCGAGATTCCGACGCCGATGACCGAAGACGGATTGCGACGGTTGTAGCGATCCGGAGGGTGAGGAGCTTTGTGAGACGTAACATTTGCAGAAATTCCTTGCTGAAGATCGCTTTTTTATCTCGCATCGCAAAAACGTGAACTATTTTGGCGTTCATGAAGAACGTCGTCATGGTCCTAATGAATCTCGTGATTGCGAGCCAATGTGGTGCAGCCGATTGGTTGACGCTGCCGGGCAAATTCTCGCACGATCCGGTTACGGCACAGCGGGTGGATCAATTCCAGCCCACTGCGGCGCCGACGGTTCCAGAGGTCGCGAATTTTAAGACCAGCGGTTACACGCACGTTCGCAGCCGTTTGAATTACGGCCAATCCTCGGACAACTATCACCGCGTCGAGACTTGGGGTGATGTCGTTCGCCCCTACGGTGAATGGCAATTGCCGTATCGGCCGTATAGTGTCCCCTATGCAGCTTGGGGAGCCCCGTTCGCTGGGCTGAACATCACACCCTTTGGCTACGGTGCTGGCGGAGCTTATGGTGCTGGTGGTAATGAATTTGGTGGCAACGGATTCGGTCCCCGAGGAAACGGGCAATTCGGACGTGGCCATTATGACAACGGGCAAGATGACAACGGGCAAGATGACAACGGGCAAGATGAAAACGCTCGCGCTGGAAATGGTTACGATGGGCATGCTCCCCACGACCCCAACCGCCACCGTTCCGGCTATCCGCCCCAGACCGACTGGCCACGCAGGTAGGTTTGTTTGACCCAGCGGTCATCCCACGCAAACATCAGTTGCGACAAGGGATCGATGATCGAATCATGTCCTTGCATTTGAGTGGTAAAGTCGGGCTGGATCACCACGACGTCGGCGCGGTATCCCTGGCGAAGTTGACCGACATCGTCCCATCCCAACGCGTCCGCGGTTCCGGCGGTGATGTCGTACCAAGCGGATGCGGCGGTGGGAGGCGTGTTGCCAAGCGATGCCGCCGTTCCGATCGCCGCGCGTGCCACGCTCACCATACTGCGCTCGTAACCCGCGCCGATATCGCTGCCCAGCACCACGTTGACCTGTGCTTGATCGAGGGCTTGTCGGTTCATTTGTCCCGAACCAAGGAACCGGTTGGCTGTGGGGCAATGAGCAATGACCGCACCCTGTGTCGCGAGGGTTTGTCGATCAAGTGCATCCAGGTGTATTCCGTGTCCCAAGATCGTCCGTGGTGTCAATAGTTTGGCATCTTGATAAACGTTGACGTAGCGAGCGGAATCAAAGAGTTCGGCAACGCGAGCACATTCTTGTTTGGTTTCGGCCAAATGAGTTTGGATCGCAGCGTTATGTTCGGCGGCCAGAGCACCGGCTGATTCCAGCAGTTGTGGCGAACACGTGATCGCAAATCGCGGTGTCACGGCGGCGGCCATTTCGGACGTGGGCGGGAAACGCTTGAGCGTCTCGGCGGCCTCGTCAATCAATCGATTGGTTTCGCGGCAGAGATCCGTCGGAGCGTTGCGGTCCATCAACACTTGTCCGATCATCCCGCGGAATCCCATTTGGGATGCTACCTCCAACGCCGCTATCGCCGAATCGTGATGGACCGTCGTGTAACCGCAGAAGCTGGTGGTTCCGAATGACAACAATTGAGTGAGTACCGATCGAGTCATCTCACGGGCAAAATTTTCGTCCTGCCAACTTCGCTCGGCTGGAAACGTGACTTGATCGAGCCATTTCAGCAGCGGCAAACCATGGGCACCAATGATGCCAAATTGGGACAGGTGCAGATGGGCGTCGATGAAACCGGGACAGACGATCAGCTCGCCTGGGGTGAGGGGACGGAAACCATCCGTCGTCGTGATCGCATCATCATTGAGAGTGACGTCCGCGATTCGCCCGTCATTGATTCGAATGGATCCCGATCGCAGCGTCATTTGTCGCGTGCTGGAATCGGCAACCAGTAGTCTTCCGGCGAGTGTGGTCATGATGTTTGCCAAGGAGGTGTTTGATCGTCGTGCAATTTGGCCGACCGCCCGTCGGAATCATCGCGTTTTGGGAAGGGGATGTCGACTTTTGTCGACGGTTTTTCAAGTGTCTGATTCTCAATTTCAACCCGACGCAAGCGATTGGATGAGCCGTGATGTGGTGTCTCGTTTGGCTGCGCGAGACCGCCAAAATGCCGCGATTGGAACGAGATATGCTCTTTCTAGTGAGGCGGCACGGAAGGCTGGGGATGTGGGGGCCAGGTTTTTGGTTTTGGTCTCGACACAATGTAGCTGGCATGGGGCTCGTGCTGTGCCGCTACGAAAAAAAGGCATGGGACGAAGCCGCCGGTCGAGTGAATTTGATAGGGAAACTTTCGTGAAAGTTCGATCCAATATGGTTCAAAAGCATACATCCGCAGCCGATCGTCGCAGCCAAGTTCCTGCGCAGCTGAATCCATGCAAAGCATCCGTGTTTGCCGAGGCGCTCGGGCGGCTTGGTGGGGATGAAGAATTATTGCGCGAGCTCGCTGCCATCTTGGTGGATGACGTTCCGCCGTTGGTCCAAGGGGTTCAAAGTGCGATCCAGGCCGGTGACTTCGGCGAGGCTCATCGTGATGCGCACGCTCTAAAAGGGTTGGTGGTCACGTTTGACGAACGCGGATGCGGGTTGATGATCAGCGAATTGATGACGGCGCTAAAGGAAAATAATTCACAAGAAATTCATCGTCTCTCTCACAGCTGTATCGAAGCGGTCGAGAATTTGAGGTTGAACTGCAAGCGGCTGCTCGACTGACCCGGCGTCATGCCCGATTGATCGGGTGTCTGCGTAAATGACCCGGTGTCTTCTTAAATGACGCGGCCTTTAAATGACGCGGCCTTTAAATGACACGGTCTAGCCGCTTGCGAACCACTCGAGGACCTCACGCGTATCCCAGCGGTGCGTTGGTTCGGTTCCCCATTGCGGTTCAATTGGTTTTATGGACGATCTTTTTCAGGCGATTCTGGTGATGATGAGCCTGTCGTTAGCGGTCGGCATTCTATCAGCTGTCTTGGTGGGCCCGAGCAAAGTGGGCCCCGGCGACTTGGGCCCCGGCGACTTGGACCCGGGCAAGAAAATGGCATCGACTCGCCAGGGGCAAGGCGTCGTGTTGATGTTGACGATCGTCGTCACCTGCATGTTTGCGTTTCTGTTCTATTCGGCAGGGCGACTTTATTGGGCCAAGTGGATCGATGATTCTGCAGTGATTGTTTGGTCCAATTTTACGCCGCTGCTTGCCGCGATCGCGGCGGGGATTGTGTATCGCTTGCCCAATACGCCTCATTGGCGTCAATCTCTGCTAGCCATGTCGCTTGGTTTTGCGTCATTGGCGACGGTGTTGTGGCCGTTTGTGGGCGTTTGGTTGCGTCCGCCTCCTGAAGGGGGCGATGAGGTGTTTCGCGGGATCACGCTGCAGACATCGTGGGCGACCTGCAGCCCCTGTGCGGCCGCCACGTTCCTACGAGCGGGCGGTATCGAGGCGAGCGAAAAGGAACTGATTCCTTTGTGTTTGACCGACGAAAGTGGCACACCCACGCTCGGTCTGTTTCGTGGAGTGAAATGGATGGCCAACCGCCATCACCGCGATGTTCAAGCACTGACGCTTAGCTTGGATCAACTCGAGTCCGAGAATATTTGGCCTGTGTTGATTATGGTCGAGTTGCCGATTTCCGGAGTGGACGATCCACGCTATGCCGACCAATGGGGCTGGGTCCCAGGGCTCGGGCACAGCGTGGTGCTGTTAGGAAAAAACTCGCGAGGTGGGTTTGTGGTCGCGGATCCCGCGGTCGGTGCCGAGATTTGGACCCGCGCCGACTTAGAAGTGCTGTGGCACGGCAACGCGATTAGGTTCAGCGAGTGAGGTGTGAGGAGAATTTTTGCTGGAACGATCCAGTTCTAACACAACGAACCCCACCCAGAGCCGGCTACCTCCGACTCTGAACTCCCCAAAGGGGAGGTGAAATCAGTTTGCCCTCGCCCTGGGAGCGTCGGCCGCGGGAAGCGGCCGGGGAGGGCTGGTTGCACTGAACTTGCACTGTCCATTTCTAACAACTCCGAGGCCCCACCCAGAGCCGGCTCCGTTCGCTCTGACCTCCCCAAAACAATTTTCGGGGAGGTGAAGGAAATGGGGGAATTGGCCGATGACAGGCTGGAAGCCTATCCCACATTTGCTTAGCCGAGTAGCTCGGATGCGACCGAATCGGCAAACAGAATTCCTTGTTCGCTCAAGCGGATGTGATTGCCCTGTCGCTCTAGCAGGCCTTGTGTAATCGACTTTTCAATCGCATCACCACATTCCCTTTGAAGGTCGATCTTGGTTTCGTGGGCAAGGGCTTCGATGTCGATACCGTCGATCATGCGGATGCCAAACGCGGCACGCTCCCGTGCGTATTGCAGTGGTGTGATGGCGTCGGATTCGGCGACGGGCGATTCGTTTCGCTCCATTCGCTTCAGATACGTGGTGGTGCTGCGATGATTGACTTCTCGATGTCCGCCAACAAAGCGGGCCGCACCTGGGCCGGCGGCGAACCAGCCGCGGCCTTGCCAGTAGGTGAGGTTGTGACGACAACGAAATCCTTCACGAGCAAAGTTGGAAATCTCGTAGTGACTCAGTCCTCGCGCGGCCGACTGTTCACGCGTCATCATGTACATCGCGACTTCGCTCGCCTCGTCCACTCCATCCAACCGCCCGGCACGTTTTGCCGTCCAAAACGCCGTCCCTTTTTCGAACGTTAACGCGTAAGTCGACAGATGGTTGATCGGCAAATCGAGTGCGGTTTGTAAATCCGCCTGCCAATCGGCAACGGTTTCCTGCGGCGCGGCGAAAATCAAATCAATCGAAACGTTGCCAATCCACTTTGCTGCCAATTCGATCGCCGCAGCGGCTTGAGCAGCGGTATGGCTGCGCTCGAGTAATTTTAATTTCGTTGGCGTAAAAGACTGCACCCCAAGGCTGATGCGGTTGATCCCGTGATCGGCCAGTATGCGTAGTTTTTCTTCGTCGATGTCTTCGGGATTGGCTTCGACACTGCGTTCGGCTTGGTCGGTCAGACAAAATCGCAGCTCGATCTGTTTCAGTAGCCACTCGAGCTGGGTGACGTTTAGATGCGTCGGAGTTCCGCCGCCTAGAAACAGCGTGTCGATTTGGGGGCGATCAAGTTGCTCAAGTTCTTGGTCGATAGCGGCCAGAAAGGGCTGGACCAAGTCATCGCGGTCGGCGATCACAGAAAAGTTGCAATAGCCACAGCGATGTCGACAAAACGGAACGTGAACGTAGGCCGAGCGAGGTGTCGGCCAAGTCCAGTCGAGAGAGGCATGCGAAACAGATTGCATGTTTACAGCCACAGTTTCATGCGGCCACCGAGGGCATCGGGAAGCGCCTTTTGAGCCAGTCGCTTCACTTGCGCATCGTTGTAACGCGTGCTGAGGTGGGATGCGATGATCAATTCGTTCTGGAAACGGTCAGCACGTTGCCGGTAATCGTCAATGTGCATATGGCCATGCTTGTGGATTTTCTCTTTGCGATGCTCGGGCGCGACGAAAGTGAGTTCGCTGACCAACGCTTTGGCTTCGTAAAAGACAGGATTGTTGTCCAGTCCCGGCGGCGAGGTGTCACCGGTATAGGCGAACACGGGCACGCGTGTCTCTTCGGTGATCTCGGTTCCCGCCAGTTTTAGATCGCGGATCTTATCGCCTTCGAGTCCTTGGAATTCGGGCTTCAATTTGTGACGCCGTTGATGGATGACAAATCCGAGTGAATCGATTGTGTGACGCGTCGGCAGTGATGTGACGATGTACTCGCGGCTGATGGATGTTTCATCGCCAGGCAGCAGTCCGATCAATTCGCAAGGCATCGCGCCGCGATCGAGTCGGCGGAATAATTGCAGCATGTCCCAAGTCGCGTCGACCGCGGAATCGGGAAGGTAGATCACCGGCGGATCCATTTTCATCATCCGCCGCCGCGAAACGTAGGCGGGTAAGGCGGCGATGTGGTCGAGATGCGTGTGCGAGATAAACATGGTGGGAGTGCCCATGAAATCCCATGGTTGTCCACCGCAATCAAACAGCACTTTCAGCTCATTGACGCGCCAATACGTTTGCACGGCCGCACGCGAGTAGCCTTCGATGGTCAGACCATTGTGGACGTGAGAAAGAACAGGAAGGTTTTCAACCATCGGGCCGTAGCATTGAGTGCAAATTGTGAAGGAACTTGTCTAGGCCCGAACAAGATATCGTGAAGCGTTCGTTTGCTGTACCGGACGCGATCAACGACTTTATCGCATACGGATCGGCATGTTGCTCGCTTCAATCGCTTTGGTGCCGTAGTTATCGACTTCGTTGACATTCAAACTGTCCGAATAGTTCGCCGTGCGGACGACGTAGATATCGCCATGCTCGTGCTGCAGGACCGCGGCACCATGGTGCCGGGTCAATTCGAGTGTGGCTAGAAACCAGCCGATCAGCGACGATTTGTGGATGCCGCCGGTGACCAGGTCCATCAAATGCACCTGTTCCGAAGTTTGCAGACGTTCGTGAATCCGCTGCATATAGACGTGGATCGGCGTGTCGTCATAGACAACCTCGGTGGCCGGCGGGCCGGCGGCTTCACGCATAATTCGCCCAAACGCGCTGACCAAGTCCCAGATTTCCAGGTCGATGATCGGTTGATCCCCCAAATCGACCCGGCGGGTGGGCAGATCGTCCGACATTCGCTCGTACCGCTGCTGCCACCGACTGCCCATCTCGTCAAGAATCGAGGCGGCGTCGCGGATTTCTTTGTACTGCAGCAGCCGTTCGATCAGCTCGGACTGCGGATCGACAATCTCTTCCTCTTCGCTGTCTTCGACAATTTTGGGCAATACCGCCTGACTTTTCATCTCGACCAACGTCGACGCCAAGTCGAGAAAATCGCCTACATCACCCAAGTCCAACTCTTGCAAAATATCCATATAGCCGAGGTACTGGTCGACAATTTTGGACAAAGACACCTCCGGAAGCGACACCTCCTGGCGACGAACCAAGTAGAGCAGCAGGTCGAGCGGGCCACGATATGCTGGCAATTCAACACGAAAATTCATGGTTTTGCCGAGGTCCCAGGCGGTGCGAACGGAGCGAATGGAGAAGATGGGGGGAGATTGCGAGCGGAAAACGTATCGATCCGCGCCTCACATTAGCTTAGCAACCAAGTTCGCTCTAGACACGTTTTTATGGTCATTTGCCGCGTTTTCGCGTGAACATCCTGTGCGACCGAGCTGTCCTCGCCGGTGGCGACAGCGAAGGTACGCGACGATTCGCTTCGGAACGTGTCTAAGCCCTTGTTGGTTTTTGTCGCCAAAATTATCATGCTACGCTCGACAAAGCGGTTCAATCCAAATCCTCGTAGATGACGACACCCCCCATCTGATGAGCAACGACAACCAGCGGCATGTGCTCAGTGCACTTGTCCAAAACGTTCCAGGCGTTCTGGCCCACATCTCCGGCATGCTTGCCTCACGCGGATACAACATCGATTCGCTTGCGGTCGGTGAGACCGAAGACAAGCATCTTTCTCGCATGACGTTTGTCGTCGTGGGAGACGACCGCGTGCTTGAGCAGGTCGGCAAGCAGCTGGAAAAGATTGTGACGGTCGTCCAAGTGCTGGACGTCAGTAGTCGTGATTACGTCGAACGAGACCTATTGTTAATGAAGGTCAAGGCTCCCGCCGGTCCGGTCCGCAGCGAAATTCGAGAGCTTGTCGATATTTTTCGTGGCAAGATCGTCGACGTCGGCCCTAGCGAAATCATGGTCGAAATCAGCGGTCGTGAGAACAAGGTGCAAGCGTTCATCGAGCGAATGCGTCCTTACGGGATCACCGAACTGGCTCGTACCGGTCGTATCGCGATGGTTCGCAGCGATGCCGGAGTGCCACGCATCAGCGACTCGCCCAAGGTGGTAACGGTCTAACGATTCAACGTTCTGCCGCCCCCCCCAGAGTTTTCTTATACAAACAGACAATTTCTTACTTAACAACCCAAAGATTTGAGCCCCGTTATGGCTGCTACGATTTACTACGAAAACGATGCCGATCTGTCTCACCTCAAAGGCAAGACCGTTGCAATTCTTGGCTACGGTTCGCAAGGTCACGCTCAGGCTCAAAACCTTCGCGACAGCGGATGTGATGTGATCATCGGGCAACGCCCCGGATCGGCAAACTATGACTTGGCCGTTTCGCACGGCTTCAAGCCAATGTCGATCGACGAAGCGACCAAAGCAGCCGATGTCATCAACGTCCTGCTTCCCGATGAAGTTCAAGGCGACATCTATCGCCAACACATCGAGCCAAACTTGAAGCCAGGCAACGTTTTGATGTGCTCGCACGGTTTCAATATCCACTTCGGCCAAATCGAGCCGCCCAAGGGAATCGACACCTTGTTGGTTGCTCCCAAAGGCCCTGGCCACTTGGTGCGTAGCGAATACGAAAAAGGTGGCGGTGTTCCTTGTTTGATCGCACTTGGCGATGGAGCTTCGGAATCCACCAAGCAAATCGGTTTGGCTTACGCCAAGGCGATCGGCGGAACGCGTGGTGGTGTGATCGAGACCACGTTCGCCGAAGAAACCGAAACCGACCTGTTCGGTGAACAAGTCGTGCTTTGCGGCGGCGTTAGCGAGTTGGTCAAGGCTGGCTTTGAAACGCTTGTCGAAGCAGGCTACCAGCCTGAAATGGCTTACTTTGAGTGCATGCACGAATTGAAGCTGATCGTCGATTTGTTGTACCAAGGTGGTTTGAGCTACATGCGTTACAGCATCAGCAATACTGCCGAGTACGGTGACTACGTCAGCGGTCCACGCATCATTACGGACGAAACCAAAGCCGAAATGAAGAAGATTTTGACTGAAATCCAACACGGTGAATTCGCCCGCAAGTGGATTTCGGAAAATCGTGCCGGTGCACCTTTCTTCAAGGCGACTCGCCGTTTGGAGCGAGAGCATGGCGTCGAGCAAATCGGCCGTGGTCTTCGCCGCATGATGACTTGGATCGACGAAAAGGAAGTTTGATCCATGACAACGTCAGATCAATTGCCAGGGCTTCAGGTAACGGATCTGACGCAGATGCAGATCGATACGGTTCGGCGTTGGCACGCCGAGCCGATCGGGCATTCATTGGAGGGACTTTTGGGACTTGTTTGTGACCAACATGCCACCAACTTTCGGTTGTGGCACGAGGAGGACAAGGCTCGTAGTCCCACCGCGACCGATACAGAAATTGCAGCCGTCAAGCGTACGATTGATGGCTTGAATCAGCAGCGTCATAACCAAATCGAAAAAGTGGATGACGCGATTTCCGAAGCCGTTGCTGCAGCCGGCATCCCTGTCGCTGCCGACGCGCCGATCAACACCGAGACGCCGGGCAGTGTGATCGATCGTCTCTCCATTTTATCGCTGCGGCTGTTTCACTACGGCGAGCAGTGTGAACGCAGTGACACCGAGCCCGAGCATCGTGCGAAAGTCGCTCAGCGGCTTGCGGTCTGTGAGACACAGCTGGCCGATTTGTCGTTGTCGCTACAGCAGTTGTTGGATGACATTTTTGCCGGACGAAAGCGTCACAAAACGTATCGTCAGATGAAGATGTACAACGACGCCTCGCTCAACCCCGCAATCTATAACGCAGGCAAGTCATAGCGAATCGTCTTCGCGTTCCCGTAGCGAAAGTCGCGAAGATTTTTGGTGGCATCAGAGTAAACGGGAAACCGACGAGCGGAGTCGTCGGGCGACAATGTGCTTCACCTCCCTGAAAGCTTTGCTTTGGGGCTTCGAAGTGAGCCGTGACGCGTAAGCGGCCGGGTCGGGATCGGGAGAGACGGCGAAGGAAATTGAAAAAGTTAAATTGACAATTGAAAATTGAAAACTGCGAATCGAGGTAGGCCAGCTCAAGTCGCGACAGCGACGCAGACGCTGCAGCATGCAATTTCGTAGCGAAAGTCGCGAAGACTTTTGACAGGCGCAACTTCACCTCCCTGTAAGCTTTGCTTTGGGGGAGGTCAGAGCGAGCGGAGCAAGTTCTGGGTGGGGCCTCGCGGTGTTAGAAATGGGCCGTCCACGTTCAGAGTCACCAGCCCTCCCCGGCCGCTATCGCGTCCGACCCTCCCATAGGGAGGGTGAATTCCCAGCTCCTCACTCTCTTTCCGCTTCATGCCAGAACTTCGCTTCGCCGCGGTCCGGCCTACAGAATGGGCTGGGGCGGTGCAATTGCGTCGCCACGTGACTAATGCGGGCGGCTCTGGTTGTAGAGTTCTCGGATCTCGAAGTCCGACAGCGTGCGGCTGAACATCGCAAATTCATCGATCCGCCCGTTCAAGTTGCGGACAGGTTCGTTGTCGTATTGACGCACGGGACTCCAGTTCCCTAAATCTGCTTTCCCGAATTGGATCTTGTCGACGGGGGGGCGGGGATCCGTCTGCTCACTGCCGACACGCAAATCGAGACGTGCGATCCGTTCGCCATCGAGGTAATGGGAAAGCGTTTGCGACTTCTTATCGACCACAACGGCCAAGTGGATCCAGCGTCCGAGGTCTTCGTAACCAAGGACCGGCTTGCTCACATAGATGCGACGATTCGAGTCGGCGGTTTTAATACCGGCATCAATTTCGCCCGACGATTTGATCTGCCAGTGTAGATGGTCATCCTCGTAGAGATCGGTAAGAAAGATCGAATTGAAGTGTCGGTCAAAACCATCGAGTCGAAGCCACGTGGTCATCGTGACATCCTCGAATTCGCCGGGGATATTCAGCCGTACTCGGTCGCTCGGTTTCTTGAATTCAAGCGAGGGTTTGGCGTCCCAGCGGCCTGGGCTCACTTCGCATCCGACGATCGAACCATCGAGCGCGTTGTTGCCTTTGTCCTCTAATACTTGCGGATTTTGGCTTTGCGAATCAAAGTCATAGAAAACAATCAAGTCTTTGTCGTCTTGGATTTTTTTGCGGTAATCGAGCCACGCTTGATAGCTCTTTTGCTCTTGCTTCGTTTTCCGTCGGCTCAGGTCCACGCTGTTGGTGAACTGGTTGGAATCCGATTCGATCTTTTTCCACTGCTTGTCGTTGCCTTGCTGAAGTCCCTCGCCCGACAAGACGGTTTGCGGAGTGTCCTCGCCCTGTAGCGAATGGACACGGACTTCGCCATCAAAGACGTGCAGTTCTTCGTTGCCATCGGCCCTGATCTCGACTCCAAATTCGGTCCCCAGATCGAGATATTTGGTGTTGAGGGTCTCGATCGCAAATCCGACGGCGGCCGGCGGGACGTAGCAACGGACTTTGCCGTGATGGAGTATCGCTTTCTCCTCCGAGACAAGGTCTAGTTTTGCGGGGCCCTCGACGACCACCATCGCGCCCGAGAGGAAAACGATCTCAAGGATACCGGCGTCGAGATTCAGTATATGGCTGGGGACCACCTCGCCGATCCGCAGCGGCGTTGCCGAAGTGCCCCAGTTTACGTCGACGGCACTTTTGACCAGTGCAATCGATCGATTGTTAACCTGTCGCGTTGGAGGCAGCAGTGGGTTGGATACCGGTCGAGCATGAGGGATGATATCGTGGTCGGCCAGGGGGACGGGCGGCGGCGTTTGGTTTTCTTGCTGATATCGCAGTGAAAAAATAGCAACGCAAAGCGAAGCGACGCAAGCAATCGCCAACGCAATCCACCTAGAGTTCGTTCGGTGTGTCACAGGATCGACCTGTGCGGCGGAGGTGGTGTCCGGATGGTCCAAAGTGTCGTGTTGCATGACCGCAGTTAGCGATGTGCTGTGCAGATTCGGGCTCGCTTGATGGATGTCAAACATGTCGGCGATTTCATTCAACGCCGCGTGAGTTGACATCGTATCGCGAAACTGTTGTCGGCGTTCCGCGCTCGTGCGAAGGGTTGCTTCAAGTTGGTGGAACGATTCCCGGTCCAGCAGTCCAGCGCAATACCGATCGACGAGGTCATCGAATTCGGATGAGGTGACGACTTCTCTTGACATTGATTTTCTATTTTTTGATCGGTTTAGCGATTGAGGCCGTTTCGCTTGGTGTCAACTTAGTTTCGACGCATTGTTTTAATTTGCGCCGCAAGCGGCCGAGAAGTTTGTAGAGTCGATTGACAGGCAGGCTGTGCTTTTCAGCTACGCGGTTGATCGGAATTCCGCCCGCGTAGGCGGACAACAGGAGGTGACGGTCAGGTTCGTTTAGTCGTGACATGCAGTCGCTTAAATAGCGGATGCGATCTTCGGCATCGAGTGAATGTTTGTCCGCAGTGTATTCCTCAGCCAGTGTAGAAATTAGGTCTTCGTCAAGTACGAATCGGTCTCGTGCCAATTTCCGGCGGTACGTCAGGACTTCGAATCGAGCGATCACATACGCCCACTTGAGGAATCCCGAGGGATCCTCGAGCTCATCGAATTTCTTCCATAATACCGTGCTTACGTTTTGCATCACCTCGTCAACCGAATCGCGATCGCAGAGCAGCGTGAATAGAAATGCACGGATGCGGCGTTCGTTGGTTGTGAAAAGCTGAACAAAGTTAGCGACATCTGCATCGCTCTCTGATCGGTCTCCTTGGTCGCTCATGGCCGATCCTAGAGAAGTATCGCTATTAAATTACTGCCGCTGAAACGAACATCCGCCGCTCGTTTTTCTTTTTATAGCGATTTTTTTCTTCGGCATGCATGTTCGCCGTCTTCTGCATCGAGCGGAACGTTGATTGGATGAGTCGCTCTGCTAATCAATCCTTTTCCGAAAAAAACAAATATCTTCAAGTTTTTGTGGTGAGGTTCGGTGTGAGCGGCAGTAACTACTCAGAAACAAAAAGTGACGCGGGTCATTTCCAGGGGGCGTTTTTGAACTCGAATTCGATTTTCTCTTTATTTCTGAGGCAGATTAGATGTCAAATTATTTGGGCCGACACGGTAAGTCAGGTTTCACCTTGGTGGAACTTCTTGTCGTGATTGCAATCATTGGCGTGCTGGTGGGATTGCTGTTGCCTGCGGTGCAAGCGGCACGCGAAGCGGCGCGACGTATGAGTTGCAGCAATAATTTCAAGCAGCTTGGATTGGCAATGCACAATTACCATTCCAGCTTTAATCAGCTGCCGATCCAGGGGACGGGGCCCTACGGTGACGTCAGTAAAGGTCCAAACAATACAGGCAACGAAGGTGCGGCCAGTCGTCGGTCCACAAAACGCCAAGGCAGTGCGCTGATCGGTTTATTGCCCTTCTGTGAATTGACGGGATTGTGGGAGTCCATTTCAAACGAGCAAGTCAGCGACGACGGCGCGATTCTCTATTACCCATTTGGCCCCAATCACACATACGGTGGATCCGACGTAACTCGATACAATCCGGCCGTGACTGAGGTCCCTATGTTTCGTTGCCCCAGCGATCCAGGAGTTGGTTTTCCTGCACTGGGACGCTCGAATTACGCCTTTTGTTTGGGCGATACGGTTTGGAACATTCACCGTGGCATTCTGCATCGAAATAATTCAACTGAGGTTGCCGGCAAATCCAATGTCGCAAATTGCCGAGGTATGTTTGTGGCGCACGCTTCGATGAGATTTGGCGATATTCTTGATGGGTTAAGCAACACCATTGCGATGGGAGAAATCGCAACGGACATGGGCGACAATTTTGCGACAACCACATTCGGTACCAACCAGTCCGATAACAATCTGATTCTTTCCAATCCGTCTGCTTGCGACGTTGCGATCGATGCGTCGCGGCCTACTTTTTATAATCCCGCGAGTGCAAGCTATCTGGCAATGCCAGGTGCTCCGAATATTCTCCGAGGCTACCGATGGACTGCGGCTGGCGCTTGCTTTACGGGGATGACCACAACAAGACCACCCAACAAGCCGCTGTGCGGCCGCTACTCCGCGACGACCAACGCGATCGAGCACGTTGGTTCATTT
Source organism: Novipirellula rosea (assembly GCF_039541335.1). Lineage (NCBI taxonomy): Bacteria > Pseudomonadati > Planctomycetota > Planctomycetia > Pirellulales > Pirellulaceae > Novipirellula > Novipirellula rosea. The sequence goes on from NZ_BAABGA010000112.1 coordinate 46,140, forward strand.
CCTTCGAGTAGCCGGCATCAAGGCGGCTGCCATGTATTGATGGGAGATGGAGCGGTGAAATTTGTCACCGACTCCATTGAAGCAGGAGACGGAACAACGGGGCCAGTAGACCCAGGTCGTGCAGGTTGCAAGGCAGCCGGTCTGCAAAGCCCCTATGGACTTTGGGGAGCACTGGGCACTCGCTCAAGTAAAGAAACCGTCAGTATTGAGAACCTGTAATTCGATCCTTACTTCTCTTCTATCTTGTTTTCACATTAGAAATGACACGATGAATTTAACGACTATTCTTTCAATGTTTTGGGCGTTGTTATTGGCAACGTCCATGGGCTGTGCTTCAGAAGAACCTCAGAAACTGGAATACACACAGGACCAGCTTCAGCAAATGGATGCTGCCATGGGGATCGATGCTGATGGAAATCCAATCGGAGACACCGAATTTAAAGACTGAGAATGCGATTGCATCGCTGATCGCGTCTGATACTAAAGCTCGTATGAATTGCGGGAGTCTTTGGGGATGCGTGCTGCAAAAGAAGTCATCAGCGCAGATTTCTAAGCGTTATCGCGTTTGCACCCGCAATGACAAAACGAAAGCGGGCGACTTTGCTGTCGCCCGCTTTTTTTATTTGCCACCGCGTTTGCGCTGCTTCAGTCAGCGAAGCCAGCTTATTTAACGACTAAGTTCACCAAACGACCAGGGACGACGATTTGTTTGACAATCGTTTTACCCGCCAATTGCTCGCTCACTTTGGCGTCGGCCAACGCAATTTCGATCAATTGATCCTTGGTCGCGTCGGGTGCCACGTTGATCTTGGCTTTGATCTTTCCGTTGATCTGGACGGGGATCTCGATGCTGCTTTCCACCAATGCGGCTTCGTCCCAATCCGGCCACGCGGCTTTGGCGACACAACCTTCGCCGCCCAATAGCATCCATAGTTCTTCGGCCAAGTGCGGGGCGTAAGGCGACAACAAGATCAAGAAGCTCTTCATCGCTTCGCGCGGACGTTTCTCGCAGCGAGTAAAGAAGTTCGTGAATTCCATCATCCGAGCGATCGCCGTGTTGAAACTCATCGCTTCGGTGTCTTCGGTGACTTTGCGAATCGTTTGGTGCAGCGTTCGCAATTGGTCTTCGTCACACGCATCGTCGGTGATCGCGTCGCACAGCACGATTTCGTCAGCGTCCTGGTCGATGATCATTCGCCAGACGCGGTCCAAGAAATTGCGGACTCCGCCGACACCGTCCATCGACCAGGGCTTGGTCGCTTCGAGTGGCCCCATGAACATTTCGTACAATCGCAGCGCATCGGCTCCGTAATCCCGTACGACGGCGTCGGGATTGACGACGTTGCCGCGGCTCTTGGACATCTTGTCGGCCTTTGCCAAGACCTTGAAATCGGTGCCCGCCAAGAACGTGTTGCCTTTGCGTTTTTCGGTCTCATCGTCACTTAAGTCCGAGCCATCGGCTTGTTTTAAGATAACGGATGCTTTGTCGCCATCGTCCACGCGATCGCCACAGATTCCTTTGGCATCGAGATCGGCCTTAGCGGCTTGGTAATCTTCGTCGCTCATGTGGTATTGGGGCGAACCGAGGATCATGCCTTGGTTGACCAGCCGGCCAAACGGTTCGGGGGTACTGACGTGCCCGCGATCGTAAAGGACTTTGTGCCAGAATCGCGAGTACAGCAAATGCAACACGGCGTGCTCCGCTCCGCCGACGTACAAGTCGACTGGCATCCACTGCTTTTCTTTTTCTGGATCGATCATCGCTTGATCGTTCTTCGGATCGATGTATCGCAGGTAGTACCAACATGAACCGGCCCACTGAGGCATCGTGTTGGTTTCGCGGCGGTAGCGTTTGCCATCGATCGTGACGTACAACCAATCGTCATCAGCTTTGGCCAACGGCGGTTCGGGGCGTCCATGCGGCTTGTAATCTTTTAGATCAGGCAATCGCACGGGAAGCTCCGCAGCGTCCACGGCTCGCTTGACCCCGGTGGGCTCGCCGTTTTCGTCGAGCTCATGCAGGATCGGGAACGGTTCGCCCCAAAATCGTTGGCGACTGAACAGCCAATCACGAAGTTTGAAATTGACTGCCTCACTGCCCTGCCCTGATTCGGACAACCATGCTGTCACAGCCGTTTTAACTTCGTCGGTGGTTTTGCCGTTGAAGTCGCCACTGTTGATCGCCCGGCCTTGGGCCGCGAAACAGACTTCGCCCGCCAGGATCGCATCGCGGTTAGGGTCATCCGCTGCGGGGTCGACCACGGGAACAACTTTCAAATCGAACTGTTTGGCAAATTCAAAGTCGCGTTCGTCGTGAGCAGGAACGGCCATGATCGCCCCGGTTCCGTAACCCGCCAACACATAGTCGGCGACCCAAATTGGGATCGCTTCGCCGTTGACGGGATTGATTGCCGTCGATCCGGTGAAGACACCGGTTTTGACTTTGTCACCTTCGGTGCGTTCGCGGTCACTTTTAAACGATGCTTTCTCGCGGTACGCGTTGACGGCCTCGGACTGCGCCGCAGTCGTCAAGCGATCGACCAACGGGTGTTCGGGCGAGACGACCATGTAGGTCGCTCCGAACAAGGTGTCAGGACGGGTCGTGTAGACTCGCAAGGCATCCTCGCCTGCTTCGGCTGGGAACGCGTTCTTGGCACGTTCGGCTTTCCAGGCGTCAAAGTGTTCGGCGTCGCCGATGTAGAAGTCGACTTCGGCCCCGGTGCTGCGGCCAATCCAATCGGTTTGCAGTTTCTTGATCCCGGTGGGCCAATTCAATTCATCCAATCCGTCGGCCAACCGCTCGGCGTACGCGGTGATCCGCAGCATCCATTGACGCAGCGGGATGCGTTTGACGGGATAGCCACCGCGGTCGCTTTTACCATCGATCACCTCTTCGTTGGCCAAGACAGTGCCGAGTTCTTGGCACCAATTCACCAAGGCGTCGTCTTGGTAGGCCAATCGCTGGGAATCGCGATAGGCTTCGATTGCCGCGTCGCCTTGCGATTGCACCTCCGCCGGGATCGGCAATTCCGCGATCGGACGGCCTTTTTGGGCTTCGCTATCAAACCAGGTGTCGTACAAAACGAGAAAGATCCACTGAGTCCAGCGAAAATAATCTTCGTCGGTGGTCGCCAGTACCCGGTCCCAGTCATAGCTGAAGCCCAACATTTTAAGTTGGCGGGTGAAGTTATCGATGTTTTTCTGGGTTTGAACGCGAGGATGTTCACCGGTTTTGATCGCGTGTTCTTCGGCGGGCAATCCGAATGCGTCAAATCCCATCGGATGCAGCACGCTTTCGCCTCGTGCGCGAGCAAAACGCGAAATGATGTCGGTCGCCGTGTAACCTTCGGGGTGCCCGACATGTAGCCCATCACCACTGGGGTAGGGAAACATGTCCAATACGTAACGTTTTTTGCCTGTTGGAGTTTCCGGAGTGGCAAAAGTGTGGTTTTGTTCCCAATAAGCTTGCCAACGAGGCTCAATTTCGGCGGGATTGTAACGAGGCATGGAAGATTCGGCTTTGGCGTAAGAGGGGAAAATCCGGAGCGTTCAAAGGGAGAATTCTAGGAAATACGGGGGCAGATGAAAGGTGGACCCAAAATTGCGGATTTTCGTTCGGCCGCGCCCGCAAATTCACCCTCCCTCTGGGAGGGTCGACCGCTGAAAGCGGTCGGGGAGGGCTGGTGAATTCTCGCTCGAACGTCTACTTCTAACACTCCGAGCCCCACCCAGAGCCGGCTACCGCCGACTCTGACCTCCCCAAAGGGGAGGTGAAATCAGTTCACCCTCCCTCTGGGAGGGTCGGCCGCAGGAAGCGGTCGGGGAGGGCTGGTGAATTCTCGCTCGAACGTCTACTTCTAACACTCCGAGCCCCACCCAGAGCCGGCTACCGCCGACTCTGACCTCCCCAAAGGGGAGGTGAAATCCGGTTTGCCCTCCCTCGGGGAGGGGGGCGCGGGAAGCGGTCGGGGAGGGCTGGTGAATTCTTGCTCGAACGTTCCACTCCTAACACTCCGAGCCCCACCCAGAGCTGGCTACCGCCGACTCTGACCTCCCCTGTGGAGAGGTGAGTTCGTTTCTGTCCTCCCATTTCGCGGTTGACGTTTCCGCTTGGGAATCGTTACAGAGCAAGCACCATGAGACTCACGTTGCTTCGTATGACGCTGCTTTGCGCCGGGATTGCCCTCGGCGTCGGTTGTCGTTCGCGCGCTTCGATCGCGATTTGGACGCCTCCGACGCTTCAATCCACCGTAGGCAAACGAGTGGCGGTGGCCCAAGTGGTCGGCCCCGAGAAAATTGCGAAAAAAATACAACAGCAACTCATTGCCTCGGCTCCCGCCGATGACGGACGGGAACTCGATCTCGTCGATTCGGAAACGCTGCAACAGAAATCCGCGATTCGCTTGGTCGCTGCGACCGAGGATGAATCGAGTGATGTGGCGCTCGCTTCGGTCGCTCGCCGCGAGGGATATGACTATCTGCTTCGTGGTGAAGTGCTTCCCGAACGGACTCACGGAACACGTCCGGCCGATCCCGATAAACTGACGATCTCGTGGCGTTTGACCGCGATCGACGGCCATTCGGCCTCGGGTGGTAAACCGGTCGTGGTGGAACGCGAGGCGGCGGTCAAACGTTATCCTGACTTGGCGCTGCTTACCGATCCCGACGAACAATTGGTTGCGGCCGCGGTGCGTGAATCCTACCGATTGTTGTCGCCATCACTTGAGCATGAAACCGTCTCGCTTGCGGCCCCCATGCTGACGCTCGGAAAATCAGATGTGCTGCGTGGCAACGCTGCGGCGCGGCGAGGTGACTGGCAGCAAGCGACAGAGTATTGGACCAAGGTGGCTGAGGAGCATCCGATGCAGGCTGCCGCAACGCACAACTTGGCATTGGCTGCTGCCGCTTCACAAGATTTCTCGCGAGCGAAACAGCTCGCTCGCAAAGCGGTCCGGCAATACCCCATACCGATGTACCAGCGGACATCGGTATGGATCGAGCGTGCCCAGCGGCAATACCACAAGGCATTCAACTTGCCGGATCCGCCCGAAGGCTGGTTCGTGACCCGGCGATAAAGTTTAGCAGGTGATCGCCACGTCGCGTCTAACCCAACTCTTCGAGTCGGCCGCTGCTGTCGCCGATCGATTCGGCAGGCGTTCCCATTTTGTCGAGCATCGACAGGAATAGATTCGCCATCGGACGCTCGGACTTGGTTTCAATGTAACGTCCCGTGCGAATTTGTCCGCCAGCACCCCCGGCGAGCACGATCGGCAAGTCTTCGTGGCGATGGCGATTGCCATCACTAATTCCGCTGCCGTACAACACCATCGACTGATCCAGAAGTGTGCCTTCGCCTTCCTGAATCGACTCAAGTCGCTCGAGGAAGTAGGCGAATTGCTCAACCAAGTAGCGGTCGATCTTTTTCAGCTGGGCTACTTGATCTTCCTGATTGCGATGATGGCTCAGTTGGTGGTGTCCTTCTTTGACATCGATTTCCGAGTAGCGGCGACTGCCGCCGGCGGAGTCAAGCATCAATGTGGCGACTCGTGTTGTATCGGTTTGGAACCCGACAGCCATGATGTCGTACATCAGTCGAGCGTGTTCACGAAACGCTTCGACACGACCATAGGGAACTTCCAGATCCGGCATCGCGGCACGGTCGGCTTGCTCGCTGCGCAATATTCTCGCTTCGATTTCACTGACACTGGTGAAATATTCGTCGAGTTTGCGTTGGTCCGATCGCCCCACGTTTTTCATGAGTCGTTTGGCGTCTGCGGCGACCACATCCAGGATACTCTTGCGATAGAAATCGCGTTCGCGACGCGCCGAGTCACTGCCCGAATCAAACATTCGTTCAAATGCCATCCGCGGACTGACTTCTTTGGGCATCGGTTGCGATTCGCTACGCCACGAGATGTTGGACGAATAGGCACAGCTGTAACCACTGTCACAACTGCCCGCGTTTCGGCTCCCTTGCAAACCAAGTTCGATCGATGGCAAAGTCGTCTTGCCGACCAACTGGTTCGCTGCGACTTGATCGACCGAGATACCGAGTTTGATATTGCTGCTGGTTTTCACAGGGCGAGCGGCGGTAAGGAAGGTCGAGCCGCCTCGAGCGTGATCGCCTGCACCGTCTTTGTGCGCCCGCCCGTTGTCATGCGCAAGCCCCGAGATCACATTGATCTTGGATTTGAATGACTCCAGCGGTTTCAGGGTCGGAGAGAGTTGCCAATCGTCGCCGCTGCCGGTCGGTTTCCATTCCGGAACGATTACCCCGTTAGGAAAGAAAATGCACGCCATGCGAACCGGCTTCTCAGCCGTGGCGGTTGCACTGGACGCAAACGCGCTTCGCGCAATCGGAGTCATGGATTCGAGCAGTGGTAGCCCCATGGCAAGTCCGGCACCGCGAAGCATCGTTCGTCGATTGATTGGCTGGCTCATCGTGTTCTCCTCCAAGAGATATTTTAGTTCGAACGCAAGTGGTTCTGAAAGGGACTACTACGCACCACTTCAAGAATTAAATCCGTAAAGCGATATTCATCTTTTGCTGTGTTTTTCGCGATCAATTCGATCACACAGCGATCCGCAGGCGACAATTCACGACCGAGTGAAAAGGTCAATAGACGACGAATTGTGGTTCTGGCGAACGCATCCTTCTCGCTATTGCCCAGCATCTCGGCCAGATCGGCGGCACCCGAAAAGCGGCGGCCACCGGGCAATTCGCCGGAGGCATCAATTTTTGACTTGGTCGTCGATTCGCGAAACTGACCGACCGCGTCAAATTGTTCTAATCCAAATCCGAGTTGATCCATCACGCGGTGACATGCTGCGCAACTTGGATCGGCACGGTGGATTTCGAGCTGTTCGCGGAACGACGCGTTGGCGTCCGCGGTTTGCGTTTCCTCTAGCTCCGGGACTCCCGCCGGTGGATCCGGTGGCGGCGTGCCAAGGATGTTCTCCAAAATCCATTTGCCTCGCTGTACCGGCGAAGTGCGATTGGGATTGCTTGTCAGCGTCAATACGCTGGCATGCGAAAGGACTCCGCGGCGTGGTGTTGATTTAAGAGACACCCGTTCGAATTGTTGCTTGCCACTGTGTTGAGTGTTGTAGAATCCTGCGAGTTGCGGATTCAAAAACGTGTAGTCCGCAGTCAGCAGTTCGTGTGCAGGACGATTCTCGCGAACCAGATGCATGAACAATCGCTCGGTTTCTTCGGACATCGCATTGGCAAGCGAGTCGTTGTATTTTGGGAACAGTTTTTCATCGGCTTCATGCCCATTCAGATTGCGAAGTCCGAGCCACTGTGCTGCAAATTCGCTGCCGAGTGCGTCGGCTCGATCATCCTTCAGCATGCGTCGAACGTGATCTTCGATCACCTTGCCTTTCAGCTTGCCTTCGTCGGCGTCCTTCAACAACGCCTCGTCCGGCGTGCTGCTCCACAAGAAATAGGATAGTCGGGTTGCAAGTTGATGCTGCGTAAGTTTGCTGTCGGCAGCCTTGCCCTCCGCGTTTTCGGTCTCTGCGGGAGTTTCGACGCGAAATAGGAAGCGGGGTGACATCAAGATTCCGGTGACTGCGATTTGCAGTCCGCGATAGTAGCTCTCGTCTCGCTTGGTGGCGATTTCGACCAACGAGGCAAATTGCTTGACTTCGTCGTCAGTGACTGGTCCGCGAAATGCTCGTCGCATCAGCGGTTTTAGACATTCGCTTGCCGATTCGACCACGTTCTTCCACTGTTTTTTACCACCGTCGTAGCTGGCGGTTTTGCGAACGATTTCCAAATGTGACTTTGGCAGTTCATCTTTGCGCGATCCCCGCGGTCCGTCCAAGCTAAGACGACGAACCATGTGAGGATACTTTTCTATGTCGAATTTGCCACTCGGTTGCAACGCCTTCTTGCTGTCAGCGTGCTGCTTATCGATGACTTCTTTGGTTAAGTCACCATGTTGCTTGAACTTTGTTTTGCCGACCTCGGCGTCCTCAGTAAGCGGTGCGATTTGGAATCGGTACGATCCTTTTTTTAGTCGGAAGCGTTTTTCTTCGCTCTGACTGCCACCGCTGCCGCCGTAGTATTTGAGTTTGTATTTCGCGAGCAAAATTCCATCGTTGTCGAAGATGCCAAATTCCCCCGGTTCGGCCTTCTCATCCGTGACCCCGCCATAAAGACGCACCGAGTATTCGCCATCGACGGGAACGTCGACTTCGGTCCACACATAAGCGTCGGGGGCAAGGAAGCGACCATTGAAACTTCCCGTTTTTGATTCGCCGCGAACATACAAACGATCACTCGCGAGATCGGCATCTAGTTTGGGAAGCGTTGCCGGATCGATGATCACATGCGAGGCGACTTCTTCGGCCGCTTCGAAATACTTCTCCATCAACAATGGGGACAACGTTAAAACGTCACCGTTGTTGTCGAAACCTCCGCCTACTTCATCCGACGGAAACGCGTTGGCGGGGCGAAGGTCGATATGAAATAGATCGCGAATGGTGTTGTTGTATTCGGATCGGTTCAATCGGCGTGTGGTTGCATTGCTGGGGGCACGACGCGAATTGCAGGCGACGCTGTAGAGGATTTGTTCCAGCGACTCGACCAAGGCCTTGCGTTCTTCGTCGCTGGGTAGATCGGCGTCATCCGGAGGCATGGCACCGAACCGCACGATCTCGAGCACTCGTTCCACCGATCCGAGGTCCGCGTCGATCGACTGTATGTCTTTGTAGACGTTCAGATTGAGACCCGCATCGCCATCCTCGGAACCATGGCAATCGACGCATAAACGCTCGACAAGCGGCCAACCGGTGTTTTGCCACAATTCGACCGAAGCCAGCAGATCGGCAGAAACGTCTTCATGCTGGCCCGAGGCTTTTTCAGCAGTGGCTTCTTGTTGAGCGACGGCAGTCCGATTCCCCGCAAAGCAGAGGGCAATGCTCAACAGGAACATGATCGCGCGAAACGGCATTGAGAGAAAATGCAATGAATTTCTTGGGTGGGACGGGAAAACAGTCGCGAGTCACCGACTTGGTGGCGTCGGTTGACGATTCACGATTCGGCTAGGAATCGTGGCAGTGCGATGTTGAAGGGGTGGGTGGTAGGGTGGGATGTGATGGAAATCACACTGCTGATTATTGTACGAGATTCGCAGGGTGGATCCAGCATAATTTAGCCGTTAACGCTGTGGAAACGGCTGTGTTTGACAAAATTCGGCTGAAAATGGGACGGAAAGTCGCCATTTTGTTGCAAATGGGTGGGGCCGGGGCGGTGGTCTGGGGGACTAAACAAACCGACAGGGGCGTCCGTTTTCGTCGACACAGGCGATCGTCGAAGTTGCTTCGACCACCAATTGATCGCCTCGTTCAATGCGATATTGGTGATAGAGCCGGACTTTCTTGGCGTCCACCAGCGTGGTTGTCACGGTAAGAACATCGTCAAATTCAGCCGCAGCGAAATACTTAATATTCATTTCGGTCACAACTAACATCCGGCCAGACGCTTCGAATTGCTTGTAGCTAACCCCGCCTGCACGCAGCATTTCGACCCGGCCTCGCTCGAAATAATTCAGATAATTAGCGTGATGAACGCGTTTTTGTCCATCGGTTTCGTTGTATTCGACGCGAACTTCGATTTGGTGAGTTGAGCCGTTTTTCAGTAGATCCGAATCCATCAAGCTTCCTGTTTATCCGTTTAATCGTGCGAAATTGGTCTGAATTTGACAATTCTGTGTCGTCTCGGTGTTGAGCCCAGAATTGGCGAAGATTGACCGCGAATGTGGTCGAAGCGTAAACTTCTTCTTGATTTTCTATCAGTAATCACGCACAAAAACGAGCTTGCGATGAGCGTTGGCGATGGATCCGATTCAGTGACCGCATATCAGACCTCGCGTGGTCGAAATTATCCGGCACTTCGCCAGTTCACGGTTTTCTTGGAAAACCGCGTTGGCCAGCTCTTGGAAGTGGTCAAACGGTTCGAAGGGACCGGGATCCGCATTTGCGCCCTCTCGATCAGCGATGCTGCCGAATGCGCGTTCGTGCGTTTTTTAGTAAGCGATGCCGATCGTGGACGCGAAATTCTTGAACGCAGTGGTTTGGCGATCATCGAGACCGATCTGATCGGTGTCGAATTGCCAACAGGCCCGCAACCGCTGCTGCGGGTTTGCACGGCGCTTCTGCAGGCCGAATTGAATATCGTGCAAGCCTATCCGCTGCTGGTCCGGCCTCACGGCAAACCGGCCGTGGCGATCATGGTCGAAAATATCGATTTCGCGATGAAGACGCTACTCGAAAAAGGCTTCCAAATTTTGACCGAAGGCGACTTGGAAGATAATCCCATCAACGAGCAGTAATTGAGTAGGTAGGCCGGAGACCGCAGCGGAACGACGTTCCGGCATGAAGCGGAAAGAGATTGAGGAGTGAAAAAAACGTGCAGGGCTGGTGACGCTAAACTTGCACGTTCCATTTCTGACACCGCGAGGCCCCACCGGTGAGCCGGCTACCGCCGACTTTGACCTCCCCATTGGGGAGCTGAAATCCAGTTGCCTTCCCAAAATAGGTTTTGGGGAGGTTCCGTTTGGGGCACTCTTATTCGATTTCGGGCGGGTAGCGTTTGATCCATTCACGCAGTGTGCCTCGGTGAATCCCCAGCATGTCGGCGGCGGCGGCTCGATTGCCCTCGGTATGCCGGAGCACGATTCGAAGCAGCGTGGGCATCGCCGCGGATTGAAACCGTTCGTTCAGATCCGTTAGATCCTCGCTGCCCGCCGATAATTCCTGGGTCGTCCACGCTGCTACCGCTGAACCGAGCGAATCCACCGGCGTCCTAGCGATGACGCTACTGTTTTGTCGTTCGTCGGGAAAGTCGCTCAACAGCAGCGGTCGACCTCGCGCGATCACCGATGCATGCTCGACCGCGTTACGCAGTTCGCGAACGTTCCCCCACCAAGACCGCTGCTTCAACGCCTCGATCAGCGAGGGATCCGTTGCATTTTTGGGCGACGGGTAGCCCAATCGCGTCAAAAAGTACTCGATCAACATCGGAATGTCTTCGCTGCGATGTCGCAGCGGAGGCAAGCGAATCGAAACGGCGCTGAGTCGATACAGCAAGTCTTCGCGAAACGTACCCTCTTGAACAGCTTGTTCAAGATCCCGATTGGTTGCCGCGATGATGCGGACATTGGATCGACGTGGAGCGATGTCGCCGACGGCGGTAAATTCGCCCTGCTCCAAAACTCGCAACAACTTGGCCTGGATCGCCAAGGGAAGTTCTCCTATTTCGTCAAGCAGAATCGAACCTTCGCTGGCGAGTTCAAACAATCCGGTGCGGTTTGAATCCGCCCCGGTGAAGGCACCTTTAACATGCCCAAATAGCTCGCTCTCAATCACCGTTTCGCTCAGCGACACCGGAGCAATTGGTAGATACGGTTTGTCGCTACGGCGACTGTGACGGTGGATGGCGGCGGCGGCCAATTCTTTTCCAGTGCCTGTTTCGCCAGTGATCAAAACGGATAGGTCACTATCAGCTACCAATGCGATCTGGCGAAACACTTGTTGCATTGCTGCCGATTTTCCAACTAATAGCGAGGCGTCGCTCGGCGGAATGTTCTCGGGTTCGTCCGGTTGTATGCGTCCGCCGACTCGAAGAGCCTGTTCACACGCTTTCGCAGCATCTTCGAGCCGGAACGGTTTGGTTAAATAATCGCAAGCTCCGGCGTGCACGGCTCCCACGGCGGTTTCGAGATCGCCAAACGCTGTCATCACGATCACCGGAGCTCCGTTTGCAGCGGCTTGTATCTTTGGCAGCGCGGTGATGCCGTCTTCGCCCGGCAAGCGAACATCCAGCAAGATTAGATCAAGCGGACGCGACTGAGCGATTGCAAGGGCGTCTTCGGCGGAGGAGGCGATCAGCACCTCGTGCCCTGCGGCACTGAGTAAACGTTCAAAACCCCAGCAAATAGAGGGTTCGTCATCGACGACAAGGATGCTGCGTTTTGCGTTCATGAGGGCTTGTTGGCGGATGGCGTCGGAGGCGTGGTGCTGGTTTGAATGGTCATCGTGAACCGAGTCCGTCCGTCGTGACGATCCCATTTTACGCTGCCGCCATGACGTTGTGCGGTCCGTCGAACCAGCGGCAGTCCAAGGCCAAGACCTTCGGGTTTGCTTGTCACAAACGGTTCAAAGATTTCGTCTGCAAGATGTTCTGGGGGACCAGGGCCAGTGTCGGAAATCACAATCTGGCATCCCTGTTCTTGCAGTTTTTCTACACGAACACGGACTTCCGATCCGACTTCGATCGCATTGAGAATTAAGTTGGACACTGCCGCCGAATAGCTTGGGCCATCGCCAATCATGACCTTATCAAGATCCTCAGCGAGAGACCACTGTAACGGGACGTGGCGATGTTTGGCGATCGGATTGATACTATTTTGCAGATGTTGGATGCAATCGCTCAGTCGTTCGGGACGGTCCTCGTCCTGTTTTCCGGCGGCGACAAGCGTGAGCTGACGCACGTAGTCTTCGGTTTGTTCGATCTGGTCAATCGCAACTTGAAGAGTGCTGTCTTGGCAATCCGAGCAACTTCGTTGATGTAACTCGATTGCCATCCTTGCTCCCGTCAAACTGTTACGTAATTGATGGGCCAAGCCGGAGGCGAGTTGGTGCAACAGTTTTTCGCCCTGAGTGCGAGTTAATTGTTGCCACATTTGCGCAAGTTGATCCGACATTCGTTGGACTGACGCGCCGAGTAAACCCAGTTCATCGATTGGATCGGTGGGGATTTCGGTATCGAAGTGCCCTTCGGCAATCTGGTTCACCTGACGCTGTAGATACGACAACCGATTGGTCAAGCGATGGGTGATCCAGAACGTCACGGAGGACAGCAGTAGGATGGTCGAGAAACCGGTTGCCAGCGGAAATGCGGCCGCCCGGACTTTGTCGCGATGCAAGTCGTTGTAGCTGAACAGCACGGCGATGCGGTCGACGCCGTCGTTACCGGCCGCAGGACCTTGGCGAGAAAATAGGCGATACAGAAAAACTTCCGAACCCATCGTTACCGTTTGGAATTTGCTGGGGTGGGCGGAATCCAGAGGCAATGTCCAACGGTTGTCCGTGACGGGGATCGATGCATTAATCACGTTTCCTCGCTTGCCGATCGTGATCAATTCGGTATTGGTCAGATCGGAAAGCGATTGGGTGATCGATTGAGTTAATGGAAACGGAGCTCCGCGGAGGGTCGCTTCAATCGATTGGTAACGGGTCTCGATCTGTTCACGCGACAGACGATCCCCCGAGCGATAGGAGGCCCAAGCGACCACGACCGCCGCAATCATGGAAACCATGACCAACGGTAGCAGCAAGCGGAGTCGGAGCGAGCGGAAACGGGGGCTCACGAAGAATGTCTCTGAGGATCGAGGCGAAACGCTCAATCATACTCAGCGGACGTCCGATCGAAAACGCGGCAGTTGCGGCGGCGGTTTCTTCGCCCACGCGGTGGGAAATCCGCCGGCGCAGGAGGATCACTCCTGCTCGACGAACCGGGATCGGGATGCAAACGGCCGGGTTAGGCTTTGACGACCCGAGTCTCTGAAGCGATGCCATGTGTGGCATTGCGAGTGTCAATTACCAATTGTGACCAGTCACATAGTTGTTGGTAATCGACGTTGGCATGGGCGGTTGCAATCAGCGTCAAATCGAAACTTTCCACCGTGGCTTGGTCCCATTCGATCGACTTCGTGCCTGCCCAATGAGCGTGTTCGCGACTCGGGCGAATCACGGGGATATAAGGATCGTAGAATGCGACTTCGGCACCGGCATTCTTAAGCATCTCGAGGAGGATATAGCCAGGCGATTCGCGATCATCATCGACGTTTGCTTTGTACGACAACCCAACCAATAGCACTTTGCTGCCGTTCAGCGGTTTGCGAACCGAGTTCAGCGTTTCCGCGACCTTGTGGACCACGTAAGTTGGCATCGAGGTATTGATCTCGCCCGCCAATTCGATGAAGCGAGTGGCCTGGCCGTACTCGCGCGCCTTCCAGGTCAGATAGAACGGATCGATCGGGATACAGTGTCCTCCGAGCCCTGGGCCGGGATAAAACGGCATGTAGCCAAACGGTTTCGTTTTCGCAGCTTCGATGACTTCCCAAACGTCGATTCCCATCGCTTCGTAGACAACTTTTAATTCGTTCACGAGAGCGATATTGATGCTGCGAAAAATGTTCTCGAGCAGCTTGGTGGCTTCTGCGGCGCGGCAACTCGATACCGGCACCACACGCTGGACGGCGCGTGAATAGAGTTCGATCGCTTTCTCTAAACATGCAGGCGTCAATCCGCCGACAACCTTGGGGATCGTCGCTACCTTGCTATCCGGGTTGCCTGGGTCTTCACGCTCAGGCGAAAAGGCAAGATGGAAATCTTTGCCGGCGGTCATTCCAGAACCTTCTTCGAGAACTTTGCGTAAGTCTTCGTCCGTGGTGCCTGGATAGGTGGTCGATTCCAACACGACTAAGATGCCGGGTTTTAGATAAGGAGCAATCGCAGCGCCGGTTTCTAGAATGTACGAAATGTCGGGTTCGCGGTTCTTGTTGAGCGGACTCGGCACACAAATCACAACCGCCCGCGATTCACTGACCAACGAAAAGTCGGTACTCGCTTTTAAGCGGCCCGCATCGACTTGATCGGCGATCGATTCGGCCGAGATGTGGTGGATGTACGATTTGCCTGCGTTGATCGCATCGACTTTGGCGGCATCGATATCCAACCCCAAAACTTGGCAGTCATTTTTGGCAAATTGGAGTCCCAAGGGCAGTCCGACGTAACCGAGTCCTACAATGGCAAGATCGTTCATGAAAATCGTGGGTGCTGAGAGAAAAAGAATGTCTATTGGTTAGAACGTATAGTGATTCAGAGGGGGCCGTTTTGCAATGTGCCACTCCGGCAGGACCACGCAAATAAGTGGCCTTGCTGATCCTGCCCGGTCGAACATTGTCCTGTCGAATATTGCCCCGGCGAATATTGCCCGGTCGGACCTTAGCCGGGAACCGATTTTAAGTACTGGCCATAATCATTGTTGAATTGGCTCGCCAAAGTGAGCAATTGATCTCGATCGATGAAGCCGTTGATGTAGGCGATTTCTTCGGGACAGGCAATTTTTAAACCTTGGCGTTTTTCGACGGCGGCAACGAAATTGCATGCATCAAGTAGTGAGTCCTTCGTTCCTGTGTCGAGCCAAGCAAAGCCACGCGAAAACAGCTCGACCGTCAGTTCACCTTTGTCCATGTAAATTCGATTGACATCGGTGATTTCCAGTTCGCCACGCGGTGATGGTTTCAGGTTTGCAGCGATCTCGATGACCGAATTGTCGTAAAAGTAGAGACCGGGGACAGCAAAGTTCGATTTTGGTTTTTGAGGCTTTTCCTCGATCGAGATGACGTTGCCGTCCGAGTCGAATTCGACGACACCGTAACGCTCGGGGTCGGTCACACGGTAGCCGAACACAGTGGCCCCGACCTCTTTCTGGGCGGCCGCAGCCAATGTTTTTCGAAATCCTTGACCGTAAAAAATGTTGTCGCCCAGTACGAGCGCAACGCGATCGTTGCCAACAAAGTCGGCGCCAATCACGAACGCTTGGGCCAGTCCCTCGGGTTTGGGTTGCTCCGCGTATTGCAGATTGATGCCCCAAGCGGACCCGTCGCCAAGCAGTCGTTCAAACGCGGGCAGGTCATGAGGCGTCGAGATCAGCATGATGTCTCGAATCCCCGCCAACATCAGAGTCGAAAGCGGAAAATAAACCATCGGCTTGTCGTAGATAGGGATCAGCTGTTTGCTAACCGCGCGAGTGGCGGGATGCAATCGAGAGCCAGAGCCGCCAGCAAGGATGATACCCTTCATCTTCGACCTATTCTGTGTTTTGGATTTGCGAAGTTGTAATCAAGTTTGCATTGCAAACGTAGGGTGACGCTTCTCGGTAATCGCCAACAAAATACGCTCGTTCCCAGGGCAGGAGTCTGGGAACCCGTGCTGTCGTTCGCCGAGAAGTGTCCTTATTCTTCGTTGACGGGAGTCCACGATTTCAACGCTTGCTCGATTGCATCGCGAACCGGCGTCAAATGGATTCCTGTGGAAAGCAACTTCGAACTATCCATCACACAGTTCGAGCGAGGCGTTTTTGCAGCGAGTTTCATGAACTCGCTCTCATCATCAAAGAATGCGAATTTTTTATCGGGTAACAAGTGTTTGTTGATCAAGGCCGCGACTTCGCGCGTCGTGATTCGGCCTGGATTGGTGATGTTATAAATCCCGGTGTCGGCACGCCTGGTCCAAGTCTGATAGCTCGCACGCACAAATTCGTTCAACTGGGAAATTGAATTGGTGGCTTCCAGCAGCGTATCGTAACGCATCAATTTGGTCAGGTAGTTTCGCGGTGTGGCTTCGTGATTGAATGGGATTCGTAACCGCCAGATATAGCAGTTTTCGGCATTCGCCAAGACTTCTTCGCCGAGCGCCTTGGTTCCGGAATAGAAGCTGCAATTATTTGTACGAAAGGAAAAGTTCGGCGTGTCGTCTTCGCGGAAACCACCGCCATCCGCACGTTCGCCGGTGTAGATACAGCCAGACGAAACATGCCCCCAGCAAAGGTCTTCGGATTCGCATGCTTCACGAACAATCCCAGGCAAGACCGCATTGCCCATCAAGCAGTCGGCTTTGTGCAGTTCGCAGGCGTCGACGTTTGGTTTTCCCGTGTAGCCCGCTGCGTTGATAAGAAATTCGGGTCTGGTTTCCCGAATCAAGCGGATCAGTGAATCGCGGTCGGCATAATTAATCTCTCGTCGCGAGACGCCTCGATACGAGATGCCTTGCTGGTCAAATAGCTTTGTGAATTCGCTACCGATGTAACCACTGCTGCCAAGGATTAAGATCATGCCGAGTCACATTGGGGGTATACCGGGTGATGAATTGCCGAACGAATCGTGTTGATTCGTTCTTGCATCAACGCCGTTGGACAAAAGCCGTGCCAAAGCAGCTAGTTGCTTTTGCCGATTGCAAAGATTTCGAATCCAATCTTCGTTAACTTTTGTCGGTCCAAGATATTTCGCCCGTCATAGACAAACGCTGGCTTTTGCATTGTGTCATAAATTCGATCGAAGTCGAGTTTGCGGAATTCATCCCATTCGGTAAGTAGGGCGATTGCATGTGCGTTTTTCGCAGCATCGTAGGCATTGTTGACGACCGTTACATTGGACTGGACAAGTTCACGGTCGGTGTCCGAGATGGTCCCAGACAAGTCGCTGAGTGCTGTCAACAATTCCGAAACGATTGTGTCCTTGGAAACTTTGGGATCATAAATGACCAAGCGAGCACGCTCGCGAAGCAAATCACGACAAACATAGATGGCGGCACTCTCGCGCGTATCGTTGGTGTCTTTTTTGAACGCAAATCCCCAAATCGCAATCTTTTTGTCGCTGACGGTGTTAAACATCGTGCGGCAGATGCGTTCGGCAAAACGACGTTTTTGGTAGTCGTTCATGATCACGACTTGTTCCCAGTACTCTGCAACTTCGCGAAGCCCAAAATGTTCGCACAGATAGACAAGATTCAAAATGTCTTTCTGGAAGCAACTGCCTCCGAAACCAACGGACGCCTTCAGGAATTTGGGGCCAATTCTCGAGTCGGTGCCAATCGCCTTGGAAACTTCGTCAATGTCGGCTTCGGTGGCTTCGCACAATGCCGAGATCGCATTGATGCTAGAAACGCGTTGAGCCAAGAAGGCGTTTGCAGTGAGCTTGGATAGTTCGCTGCTCCATAGATTGGTCGTCAGGATTTTTTCGCGAGAAACCCATTGTCCGTACACGTCGGCCAAAGCGTTGACCGCTTCTTCCGATTCGCCTCCAATCAGCACCCGGTCGGGATCGAGTAAGTCTTCGACGGCGGTTCCTTCGGCAAGGAACTCTGGGTTGCTTAATACATCAAAAGTCGCTCCGTTACTGGACGACGAAAGGATGCGTTTGACTGCTTCGGCGGTACGCACGGGAAGCGTCGATTTCTCGACGACGATTTTGTGCCCCTTGGATACTTTGGCAATTTGGCGTGCACATTTTTCAATGAATTCAAGGTTCGCGGCACGGCCTGCCCCGATTCCGAAATGTTTTGTCGGTGTGTTGACCGCGATGAAGATCATGTCGGCTTCGGTAATCGCTTGATCGACATTGGTTGAAAATGTCAGATTGCGTCCCCTCGCTTCACGCACGACTTCATCCAATCCGGGTTCATAGACCGGCAGATCGTCGGAGTTCCATGCATCAATCCGTTGTTGATTCAAATCGACAACGTGAACATGGATCTTGGGGCACTGTTTGGCAATCATCGCCATCGTAGGGCCACCGACATAACCAGCGCCAATGCAGCATATCTTCATGGGATTCAAAACAGCGTATGAGGGAAAGTTTGGTTGGATGAAACAGGAAGGAATCGGTTATGGCAAAGTAATCGTGGCAACATAATTAACTACGCTGCTAATCATTGTTGCGGATGTGTGACATACAGCCTTGCTAGGCTTGCAAAGGAACTCTTTTTCGAAGTGCGGTGCAATCGACACGTCGTTAGCCTTCAGCCGTCAATCTATCAGGTGGATTTTAGACGAGCAGTTTCGGGCTGCGGCGGATCACTTTTGGCCTGCAGTTGTTCCCGATCGTGCTGCACCATTTGTTTGGCGAGTTCGGGAAGCGTGACGTTGGCTTTCCAGTTTAATTGACGCAGTGCTTTGGATGGGTCCCCGATCAGTCGTTGGACTTCCGAGGGACGCATAAACGCTTTGTCTTGACGCACATACTGACGCCAATCGAGATCGACTGCTTCGAACGCAGCTGCCAAAAAGTGTTCGACCGTATGCTGAGTGCCCGTGGCAAGAATGAAGTCATCTGATGTGTCCTGCTGTAACATCAGCCACATGCCTTGGACATAGTCAGGGGCGTAGCCCCAGTCCCGAACGGTATCGAGTGAGCCGAGCACCAATTCGTCTTGCAGCCCCATGGAGATCGCTGCCGCGGCTCGGGTGATTTTTCGTGTAACAAATGACTCGCCCCGTCGTGGTGATTCGTGGTTGTAGCAAATTGCATTACAAGCAAACAAACCAAACGATTCGCGATACAGCGTCACCATTTGTGTTGCAAAGGCTTTGGCGACGCCGTAGGGGGTGACGGGACGCATCGCGGTCATTTCGTTTTGCGGTGACTCGAGCGGACGTCCAAAGATTTCGCTGCTGCTGATGTGAGCAAAGCGAGGACGTTTATCAAGGTCACGCAGGATTTCCAGCAGCTTCAGTGTCCCCATCGCTGTGAATTGACAGGTCGTTTCGGGAATCTCGAAACTGGCACCGACGTGACTCTGACCCGCCAAGTGATAAACCTCGTCCGGCGCCGTACGCGTTAAGATGCGGCGAATGGTGGTCGTGTCGTCGAGATCCGCGTAATGCAAAAACAGACGATGATTGTAGATCGAAGCATCGTGAAATAGATGGTCAAGTCGAGTCCGCTGGGTTGTGCTGCTGCGGCGCACCAATCCGTGGACGGTGTAACCCTTTTCGAGTAGCCATTCGGTCAAGTAGGAGCCGTCTTGACCGGTGATCCCTGTGATCAGTGCTGTCTTCATCCTATCAACTCCAATTGACAATCCTCGAGTTTGACGCTGACGCCTTGCTCCATGAAGCGAACGCAAACTAAAAGCCGCGTTTCCTGCTCGCGTCGCAGGATCGTCCCTTCGTATCCTGCAAACGAACCACTGCGAATCCGCACGTTTTGACCGGGTTCAAGCCGACTTTCGATCGTCATGGGAACTCCCAGGTCGATCAGATCATGAATCTGTTTCAGGTCGGCAACAAATTCATCGACATCGGTGATTTCCGCTGCTTTCTGAATGCATCCGCTGCAAAGCGCTTGATAACGAGCTTCGTCGTCATCACCACAGACAAAAACGTAATTGCTAAATAGCGGAGCATAAGATGTCCGCATCCGCCCGGCGGGGGAGCGTTTTCGCTGGGGAACCATGGGGCCGTAGTGCCAAACCTCGTGCTTTAGCAGATGTCGCATCAACTGCTTTTCCTGGCGTGATTTGGTGTACATCAACCACCAACGCTTGGAAGATGTGGTGGGCTGGCAAAGCAAATCCTCGGGGAAACAATCGGGTTCTTGAGGTAAGATCGGCATCGATGGTGACGTAATGAGGAGTCGGCAAAGCTGTCCCGTTTGCTTTCACGTTCAAACAAGGGGGGACGCAGACAGCATGAGACACACGAGATACCTACGCAAGATGATTGATCTCGTTGGCAGCAACAACCTTAGCTTAGCAAACGCAAGCCAAGTTTTTAATGCTGCCGTGGTCTTTGACTGTTCTAACGAACGAACCGATTTGCCTTCCGGCGAGCTGATCCTCTCACAGACTGCCACTAACGCGAGATAAGTGTGGCTGCCTCCTCTGAATCCGCGTTTACAGGTTTCGGCTGAGCTTCTGAGCTTTTCTGCTTAGGCCAAAAGAACGCCCCCGAATCCGTTGCGGCGCATTTTTCGAGAGATTCGATCACGTAATCGATCTGCGGATTCAGTTCGTTGAGTTGCTCGATAAAACCGGCAATATGAGCGTAAACGTTAGGCGATTTTGCAGGGGCAACCATTTCCAACCGCCCAATCACCAACTCGCTGCCATCTTTGGTGCGCTGCGTAAACAGCGGAACACACATCGTTAATTGGTGCGCTTTCTCTGGTAAACGCATGCTGTGCCATGACGCGTGATACCCCTCATGCAACCAAGCTAAATTCAAGTCAATCTTGATGCTAGCGAGGTTGTGGGATTGAGCAAGTTCGACAATCGGTTCCCAAACGGTCTCCCAAGACCCCGATCCTTGGAGGGCATGTTTGCGATGTTGCTTTTCACTCTCACAAACGTCAGGTGATTTTGAAAAGGAATGACAAAAATGGATTGCCCGCGTGACCAACAGTTTCGATTCGGCATGGCCGAACGAGCGAGTGAAAATCAAAAGGCCGAGAGCCAACATCACTCCGACAATCGAAAGCCAAGGGAGTGAAAAGTAGGTGGATACATAGGCCAGAGTGGTGGTGATCAGACACAGGCCTGCCACGACGGCGAGCATCCCAAGGCTTCCGTATTTGGCCTGCAACAGATGGTGCAAATGGGCTCGGTCAGTAATGTAGATGCTGCGTCCGGTGAGCCAACGCCGCAAAATGGCTGCGGTCGAGTCGAACAGGGGCAGCGCGAGGATGGCGACGGGAGCCGAGGCCAAAACGGTCGATTCTTTCGTATTGCTCCAGATCGCCAGCACACCCACAAAAAATCCGATCATCATGCTGCCCGCGTCGCCGAGATAGATGGTCGCAGGGGGGCGATTGAAGGCCAAAAAACCGAGCAAAGCCCCTGACAACGAGAAGCACAAGACTGCCGTCAAGTTGACGCCCGATCGACTGCTCAAAAATCCCAGCCCCGCGCAAACAATACAGCCCACGGTCGTCGCCATTCCATCGGCACCATCGATCAGATTTAGAGCATTGATCGCGATCAATAGCCAAAGCATGGTGATGGGGAAGGCCAGATTTCCTAACGAGATCTCTATCCCCAATAGGTTGATTTGCCGGATCACCGTACCGCTTCCCACTACGGTTGCCACAATCAGGCACTGAAACAGCAGCTTCTGTCGCCCTCGCAAGGGCCAGCGGTCGTCGATCAGTCCGACCACCAAGACCGCCGCTGCGGCAAAAATCAGCACATACCAGCTGGGGTTAAAGTGACCCAGCGAAAACCCGTTGAAGTTTCGATCAATCAGCACCGTGCAAACGAAGCCAAGCAACAGAGAAGCAAAAACGGCCACCCCACCACCAAGCGCAATGGGCGTCTGATGCAACTTTCGTTCGCTATCTGGCTTGTCGATCATGCCCGTGCGAATTGCAAGTGCTCGCACGACAGGAACAAGAAGAAGTGCACTTGCGAGTGAGATTGCTAGACAAGCTAGCAGCAGCCCGTTCATAAGGTTTGCCAAAGAGGATAAGTCTAGTGTGAAACTCGGTGATGCAATGCTCTTGACCCTGCGGAGTCGCTCAATTGAATTCGCAGGATTCGAACCCCGAAGCGTCGAGCTTCGAGGTCACGTCGACGCCGAATCGGTGGTGACCGGATGCCTCGGACGTCAGGACGAAGTGAAAGGAGGCCGTTCTCTCCACTTCGCAAACATTTTAGGCGATGGCGGAATGAGGGCAACCTTTCCTGTCCCAGTATAAAAATTGGATTACAGAATCGAATGGCCTATCCCATCAAAAAACGAGATTTAACACGATCATTAACTGTATATTCCTCGTGGATTAGGCCACTCGGGTGGTTAAAACTGGATTGATCCCGTTTCCTCCTACAACCGCGAGAGTCGTCGCAATGCGTGTTTTCGTGATTTTTGGTTAATCCCGCATAGCCGTCCCGGCGATAAATAGGGTTGAGCGGGTGTTCTTTCTAGCACAACCCGCACAAATAGTAGGACTAGAACACGGAATGCCTTTGCTGCCAAAGGGGGGCCAAATGGCGATTCGTTCAAAAATTTTGCCGCAATCACGAATCAGCGTCCAAAGTGGCGTCGCGGCCGGAACAGATAACCTGAGCCAGAGCTCTTTCCTGTCGTTGGCGAGCAATCGCTCAGGACGGAGGGAGCGACCGATGCCAGGCCGCTTGAGGCATCAAGTTGGCAGGGTGAACCGGCTCGCTCGTACTGCACTGCTGGCTGGACTTTCACTCGTTGTGCTTGGCACGGGCGGGTGTTCGATGTTCAGTGGAGCGGCCCGGCAATTGAAGAATCACGACGGGCTCAATGAATTTATGATTGGCCATCGCAACAAGACGATGGCGGCGAAGGCGTGGCATTGCCAGAAGGTGAACTTCTGTAATCCATCAAGCGCTTTTAAAGATGGTTTTTACGCAGGCTATATGGATGTCTGTAACGGTGGCAGCGGCTGTACGCCCGCGATTGCTCCGTCACAGTATTGGGGCTGGATGTATCAGTCTTCCAATGGCCAACTCGCTGTGAATGATTGGTTCGCTGGGTTCCCGATGGGAGTCAAGGCAGCGGAGCAAGACGGCGTGGGGCACTGGAGTAATGTGCAAACGTCCTATGGTACGGCGTCTCCAAATTTGGCGGCACCGTTGCCTGTGCATGCGGCTCCCACGGTGCTGGATTACGAGCAGCCCGAGGCACTGGAAAGTCCGTTTTTGGATGCTGATGACGACGATTCCGAATTAATGGAACCGGCTGATTCAGGCGGCGGTGACATTAGGCCCAAGGATCGGCTGAAAGATGCTCATGGTTTGTATCAGGAGGACTCGTCTTTCCAGATGCATAGCAGTGGCGGCTACAGTTTCTCGGCTTCCTCGGATTCGGTGCCGGATCTCGAGCCCAAGTTGAGCGACGAAGTGAGTTACTCCGACGCAGACGCATTAGATGCGGACACGATTGTCGATCAAGTTTTTGCTGATCAAGCCTTCGGCAGTCCCGTCTCGACGTCTAATGATGCGGTGGGATCGGCTCCCGTAGCTGATTCCTCCGCAACCAAGTTGCCGTTCAGCTTTCAATAAGCACGGAAAATTTTAAGTTCTGGCGACGCCAAGAAAGCGCCCCAATTACGCATACGCATTGTCCTTAGTTAGAGAGTTCAGGGATGAACAGGAAACCTTTGCAAGCCAAAAAACGGGCGCTCCGTGTACTGCGGTCCTTCAAGACCGCTGCTGCCGCCGGCCTTTTTTGCACAGCCTTTAGTGGTTGTTCGACGCTGACGCAGCCGATTGACGGTGTGCCAGCTAATCGATTACCGCCGCAATTCTTTGCCGAACCAAAGAATGATTTAGTGCCGGTTGATATTTCGCTGCTCTCGCTTGAGCCGCCGCGAGATTATCAGTTGGCGGGGGGCGACATCCTCGGTGTCTACATCGAAGGGGTGCTGCCATTCAATCCGCCCAATGCTCCTCCAGAGCCTCCGCCAGTAAACTTTCCGGACGCTCAGAGCACGCTTCCTCCGTCGATTGGTTATCCGATCGCAGTGCAAGACGATGGAACGCTGGCGTTGCCATTGATCGAGCCTCTTAAGGTCGAGGGGTTGACGCTTGAACAGGTGCGAGAGGCGATTCGTGACGCCTATATCGACAGCGAAATTCTGCGTCCCGAAAAAGCACGACCGATCGTTACGATCATCAAAGAGCGAACTTACGACGTCATCGTCGTTCGTGAAGATGGTGGCAACCTAACCAACCAAAGTATCGCGGCAGATTTTATTCGCGGCACCAGCGATCGAAGTGCAAGCGGGGCGATGGTTAAGCTGCCTGCCTATCAAAACGACGTCTTGCACGCCTTGGTTGAAACCGGCGGTTTGCCCGGTCTGAATGCGAAAAACGAAGTGAAAGTGCTTCGCGCCAGCCTCGCAGATCAACGCAAACGAGCTCAATTCATGCAGCAATTTTACGCTCAACAGCAAGCTGCGAAGCTCGATCCATGTGCTTGCCCTCCGGAATTGCCCGAGGATCCATCGATATTGAGGATTCCGCTGCGAGTCAAACCAGGCGTTGTGCCGGATATTTCAGCCAAAGACATCGAGTTGAAAGACGGCGACATTGTCTACATTGAATCCCGCGAAACCGAAGTCTTCTATACAGGAGGACTGCTCCCAGGAGGCGAGCATTCGCTGCCGCGTGACTACGATCTTGACATTCTCGGTGCCATGGCGATCGCGGGCCAAGGGGTTGGCAGTACTGCGGGAAGTCGTGGCGGAGGAAATGCATTCGGAGTCGGAAGCGTTGGCGGTGTTCCCCCAGGACGCGTCTATATTCTTCGCAAGACACGATGTGATGGACAAGTCGCGATTGAGGTGGACCTCGCCAAGGCGATCAATGATCCTCGCCAGCGGCCACTCATTCAGGCGGGTGACACAATCATTCTGCAGTATAAGTGTGAAGAAGAATTGTTGAACTTCGGTTTAGGCTCATTCTTTACCTACGGGATTACCGAGCTGTTCCGCAACTAGGTGTTCCATTGAAAATCGCAGCCGCAGTGTGAAGTAAAATTCACACTGCGGCTTTTTTTATGTCTCTACCCAAGAAACAAAAGTGTTGCCCAGCGAATAGGCCGCGCCAAAAATCTACTGTTCAGACGCAGGATCGACCTGACATGGGAATTCATGGGCAATCAGCGGTAAGCAGGTCTGGCAGCGGGGCTTTGCTGTGCAGGTCATTATGCCGCGAGCCGTCCGGTGGCAACGAGTCGAACGTTCGTAATTTACCGGGCAGCTTGCGCCCGATGCCATCTACTTTGGTAGCGGATCGGCGCGAGCCGTCCGGTTGCGGCGTGAAGAAAGGTTCGAATTAGAACAAGCGGCTTGCGCCGCACCGCGATGAAAACCACCTGCTTAACACCAAAGTAGATGGCATCGCGCTTCGGCCGGCAGAAACGTGTTGACGCGATCTGATCGTCGCCTCGCAATCAGAATCGAGGATGCGATAGGGCAAAGGTGTGCAGGCGATTGCAATTAGCCCGAGACGTCATTTTGCCGAATTGATTCGGTGCGCGCACGAAAAAACCCGTTTCGGCTGGCGACAGTCCGAAACGGGTTTCCGTTTGTTATTTGATGATGACACAGATCCGAAGATCTGAATTCTGTTGAGTGTAGTGCAAGGTTACTTCCACGGATCCGACATTGTGTTTCACTCCGAAGAGTGATTCGCAAGTCGATTTCTAAGATCCTTAGAAAGGAGGTGATCCAGCCGCAGGTTCCCCTACGGCTACCTTGTTACGACTTAGT
>NZ_BAABGA010000113.1:0-3768 GCF_039541335.1 Novipirellula rosea
CGCGACGGATGTCGTCGCTGGTGGCGGCGATGGTGACGTATCCATCACCACAACGACCGGCAACATTGCAGTTGGCTCCATTGACGCGACGGCAACGGTGACTTTGAACTCAGGATCGTCGATCCTGGATGCCGCGTCCGATACCGTGACCGACATTAAAGCACAAACGATCAGTTTGTCGGCGGTCAATGACATCGGTACGGTCGCCGAACGCCTTGAAATCGAAATGCTTAGCGGCGGCTCAGTGTCGGCTCAATCGACGACCAGCGGAGTGGTTGCACTGGCGGCCAACTCTACCTTGAAATTCACCAGCGTGACGACAGTCAGTGGTGGGATCGACATCATCGGCGGGACAAACACGATCGAAGTCGCTGGCACGGGCATGAGTGCCGTGGGCGGTGGCATTTCCATCGACACGCAAGACATCAAGTTGTCGGCGAATCTGCAAACGGATGGCGGAGATGTCGCATTGACGGGAGCTGTCATCGTTAATGGTCCTGCGATCACGATCGCTACCGAAGATGGAACCAACGACAATGCCGCTGGTGGGGTCACGATCGATGGCACCGTTGGTGCGATGACGGCAAACACCGACAACTTGATCATCAACGCGGTTGCGACCGGGCAGACTCCGGGCAATGTCATGATCACCGGCATCGTTGCCGGAACCGAAGTACTGGACTCACTTACGATCGATGGCGGAAACGTCGATCTGCAGGCAGCAGTCACCGTCAACGACGGCGGCATCGCTGTTGATGGCACGACCATCAAGCTCGGCGGCGATCTGACGACCAGTGCCGGAACGGTTGAATTGACCGGTGCGGTGACGCTCACCAAGTTGGGCATGACTACGACGATCGACACGGGTGCCGGAGCCGATGTGACAATCACGGGGACCGTCGACGGATCGTCGATTGGTAATGAAACACTTGTGATCGATGTCGGTACGACGGTGGCCAATAGCAATGTCACCTTGACCGGAACGCTCGGCGTGACGAAGGCACTTGGCGGTGTTACCGTGACCGCAACGAAGCTGGAACTGAGCGATGACATCTTCACCGACGGGCGTGGTGCTGGTGACGGTGCAATCAACCTGTCCGCTGTGACTAATCTTGATCTGACCGATGGCACCATGATGGTCCCTCGTCAAGTCACGCTTGATTCGGATGCTGATTCGTCCACCAGCAGTGATGGCAGCGCTGCCGGCATCATTACCCTTCCGACCACCGCTCTTGCGGACATCAACGAACCGACGGTTGACCTCGTCATTGACGCCAGTGCGGATGACGGAACCTCGCAAGACGTCACACTGAAGGACGTTAACGTCAAATCACTGAGCGTGTCTGGTAAGACCGTCACGTTCGATGGAACGATCGAACTGGAAGATACTGACGGTGCAAATGCTCTGACTGTCAATGCAACCGATGTCATCTTCACCGCCAATGCCAAGGTAATCGCCAAGGGCGCTGGCGGAGTCGCGATCAACGGTGGCGGCACCGGATCGCTTACGATCAACACCACTGCCACACCTGCTGACGTGATGTTCGATTTGACCGCCGCCGACACTGGTGTGGGCGTCAGTATCGATAACGGGTTCACCGTGGTCGAACTCGGCGACGACATTGCCACTAACGACGGAGCGGTTTCCATTCTGTCACCGATCCAGTTGACAGCCAACGTCCTAATCGACACTGCGACCACCGGAACTGCGGGAGCCGGCGTCACGCTGACCTCGATCGCCGGCACGACTGACGCAACGGAGAACCTGACGATCGACGGCGGAACTGACGGCGACGTTTCGATCTCTGGCACCATCGGCACCGCATTGGTGTCCCTCGGTTCGCTAACGATCACCGACGCCGACGACATCGTGCTCGGCGACACCGCCCAAGTCGCGGGTTTGAGCGTGGTCGGATCGACCACCTTCACCGCGACGGGCAAGATCACCACCAGTGCCGATATCAACATCGTTGCCGACAAAACGGCTGCGACTGGAGTCACATTGACCGGAGGTGCAGAACTCGCCGGCAATGACTTGATCATCAATGCGGACGGTGGCGTCGTGATCTCGGCTGCCATCGAATCGGCTTCCACCGGTTCCACCGTGACTCTGCAAGGCACCACCGTTTCCACCGCAATCAATCTTGGTAGCGACACCGGCGGTCTAGACATCACGGAAGCGTCATTGCAACAGATCAAGGCTTCGATTGAAACCTTGATCGTCGGTGATGCATCGCAAACCGGAACAATCACGATCAATGATGCGGGCGGTCTCGAGATCCTGACACCGTTAACGCTGCGATCCACCGGAGCGGCGAGCGACGTCGATTTGAAGTCGAATCTTACGACCGCCGGTGACCTGACTGTCAACGGAGGCGCTACTGGCAGCCTGAACGTGGCCGCCGCATCGGTTTCAATCGTTACTCAAGGTGGCAATGTTGTGATCGGTGAGTCCATCGCTTACACTATTGACGGCAGCGCCCTCGCCATCAATAGTTCCGGCGGCGACATCAGCCTCATCGGCTCGGTGTCCGCCAATGCTGACAACGCCGGCGGCGAGAATCTCACGCTGACCGCTGGCACTGGCGATATCACGTTGGGCGATGCAACTACGGATACGTTCGGAGCAGCCGGAACCGGACGTCTGGGCACGATCAGTATTGTCAGCGCAGATGCGGTAGTCGTGAACGCTTCCGTAACGGCGGAGTCGTTTCAACAGAACACCGCCGAAGACCCTGACACCGGTGCCGCTGGTGGCAATTCAACCACGTTTAATGAGTCCATCGATCTGGATGGCGGCGACCTGAGATTGGTGAATGTCACGAACGTTACCTTCGCGGACGACGCCGATGTTGCTACCACCAACGGCGGCAATGTCTTCCTCGACGGCGACGACACCGGCACACTGACCATTGGAACCAGCGGCATGACGATCGACGGATCGTTCACCGAACAGGATTTCGCTACCGTCAACATCAACGGCCCGATCAATGCCGGTGGCGACATCACTATGGGCGATCTGGTGATCGGCGATCACCTCGTTCTGACAACGGCCGGTGGCAACATCACCGTAGGCAACGTCACCGCAGCGGCCGACAGTGGCTTTGACGTCGTCCTTACCGCATCAGGCACCGTCGAAGTCGGCAAGATCGGCACCGACGCCGACAGTGATGACATCAACGATGTTCAGCTCACCGGCCCAAGCGGCATCACTCTCAACGGCGACATCTTCACGGGCGTGGATGCGAATGATGACACGCCGGACACACTTCCAGGCGGTGGCCCTATCGATGGCGTGCCGGCTGGCAACGTCACCATGAACGGCCCCGTTACACTGGCCGCCGACATTACGATCAACACCGCTGACGCCAACAACAACGGCACGGTGACATTCACCTCGGACGTGTCCGGCGATCAACTGCTGACGATTGCTGCGGGTACCGGAGCGATTGACTTCGACAGTACCGTGGGTGACACGACACCACTGAGTGGCTTGTTGGTTAGCTCCAGCGATGCGTTGACCTTCGACAGCACGGTCGAAGTGGACGATGAAGGGATCGACATCACTGCAGTGGCGGTCACGATCAACTCGACGATTGCTACGAGCAACGGTGGTACGGTAACGATCACCAACGCTGGTCTGCTGGACATCGCTCCGGGTGCTGACATGAACCTGGACGGTGCGTTCCTGCAGAATGGTGCCGGTAAAGTGTCAACAGCGGGTAACATCACGACCAGCTCGGACAACATCAGCTTCGCCGAAGACGT
>NZ_BAABGA010000114.1:0-90141 GCF_039541335.1 Novipirellula rosea
CCCTCTCCCCCTCTCCCTTCCCCTCGCTCCCCACTCCTCACTTCCTCCCCCCTCCTCCCCCTGCAAAACCTGCACTACCGTCAAACTCGGCGGCAAGATGTAGCGTTTAGGCAACAAAGTACGTTGTTTTCTTGCATCATGCCCCCATCTTGCGTGCTACGTTTCCTTGGACAAAGTGTGTCCGGAACGAATCCAAACACCACGCAGGCCGATGAACCACAACGCAGCACGAAGCGAGCAGAATCGCAACCGGAATTTGCCTTTGCGGCAAGTTCTGATCGTTGCCGTTTTGCTGATCTTCGCTGTTGCCAGCGGTTGCAGCCGATTGCGGTTGCCTGCGATCGATCCGACCGGATCCTGCCTGTTCGCTCCCCTACCGACCACCACCGAACTCGCACTGCCTGGATCCGCGGGCGAAAGCTGCCTGTGCTTCAACTGCTTGCGTGGCTTCGGTTCCTGCCTGACCAACCCCTCCTTTGCTTTCCCCACCCCCGCGTTTCCCGAGCCGGTCGAGCCACCTGCGTGTGCGGCGCCGAATACCGGTGCGTTAGGGACGGCTGCGGGACCGAAATGTTCATTGCTGGGCAAGCACTGCAAAGACGACGAAGCTTGCGTTCCAAGTGCACCGTGTAATGGTTCGTGCCAAAGCGGTCCGCCGTCGATTCTGTACGGTGACGAAATCACCAACACCAATCCACGCTGTTTGCCTGATCGCGGCGAACGCGGCTGCATCTTGTTGACCCCACAGAAGATTGTCGCTCCCGTCGGCGGCGAAGTCATTTTGTTATCCGGTATTTGTGGGGCCGATGGTTATCTGCAGATGAACCAACCGCTTGAATGGATGTTGACTCCCGACAGCGTTGGCACGTTTATTCAAGTCGGTGACGACGATCCGGGGCTTCTGCACCGGATGACGGTAAAGAAACAACGTCCTGAAAAACATGATCCCTCGTACGCTCACGGTTTGACCAGCACGAAACGGATGCTGATCACACGTGGCAACCTGGATCGCAGTGACGATGTACAACTGGAAAAAGGCCAAACTTGGATCTCGATTAGCAGTCCAAGTGAAGGCACCAGTCGTGTGACGGTCTTGGCTCCCGAAAGCGAGTGCTGGGATCAACGCAAAGCCACCGCGACGATCTACTGGATCGATGCACGCTGGCAATTTCCTGGGTCACAAATCGTGCCCGCGGGAACCCCTGTTACCTTGACCACTCGAGTGACACGTGCCGAAGGCAGTTTGCCAGCACGTGGATGGAAAGTGCGTTACGAAGTACAACAACCCGAAACCGCAACGTTTGCGGGTACCAACGGTTCGTCGGTCGCCGAGGCGGTCGTCGATGAAAACGGCAACGCAACGGTAGAACTACTGCCGGTTGCGGGTACCAGCGGCACTGTCACGGTCGATATGCAAGTCATTCGACCGGGTGGCGATTCGGATAATATGCCGACGATGACGCTCGGCCGCGGACAAACCTTTGTCACCTGGAGTTCACCCCAGTTGGCTGTCCGGGCGGGCGCTCCATCGGTGGCTAGTTTTGACGTTCCTTACGAAGTCGTCGCGAACGTCTCGAACCCAGGCGACCAGCCTGCGACGAATGTCCGCGTTTCGGTCGAGTTTCCTCCGGGAACTCGCGCCGTCAGCGCGGATTCATTCGCCCAAGTCTTGCCAGGCGGCGTGCTTTGGGAAATCGGTACGATTCCAGCCAAGACGCAGTTGGACTTGTTCATGAACGTGACGTCACAGTCGTCCGGACAATTAACATTCCAAGCTCGTGGCGATAATGGATTGTTTTCAGAAGACACCGTTCGCGTCGATGTGTTCCAGCCCTCGCTTGCGATCGTCGCGCAAGCCGAAAAAGAACGCTACGAGGCGGGGGAAGAAGTCACATTTAATATCGATGTAAAAAACACCGGCAATCGTCCATTAGAAAACGTCAAACTCAATGCGTTTGGCGATCCGAACATGCTGCATCCTGAGCGAAACTCGCGGGAACTCGGTAACGCGTTGACCGACGGACCGCTGCAACCGGGCGAGACATGGCCTACAACCATCACATTCATTCCGACCGCGTCGGGACGTCGCTGCGTCAACTTTGAAGCAACTGCCGACGGCGGACAACGTGCGGTCAGCGAAGCATGTGTGACCGTGATCAATCCGATCCCCGATGCACCCGCGTTGACCGTCTCGATTGAAAGTCGCGACCGAGTTGCCACCGGCGATGAATTTGTGATTCGCACCTACGTTAACAATTCGGGACAAACACCGATCCGCGATGCACGCGTGATGTTGCAATACGATCCACAACTACAATTGCTACAGGCCACCGAAGGTGCGTCCGAACCACGTGCGGGACAAACGGTGATCCAGTGGGACGTGCCCGTCGTGAGTCCGGGACAGCGTGCCGTATTGGAAGGACAATTCCGAGCGATGGCGACCAATCCACAATCGCTCGTGCGTGTCGAGGCGGTGGCTCGAGACGGAACATCCGCAAGTGGCGAACATGTTTTCGCAATCGTCGCGGGGGCACCTCCAGCGTCGCCACCCACAGGAACCGCACCACCGTTATTGCCACCGGCGACAACGCCACCGACAATCCCCGGTGGGCCAGGCCAACTGCCACCCACGCCCGATACGGGGCCCGTGGCTCCGGCATTACCCTCAGGGCCAGCGAAATCGGATCGAGTTCAAGTCGAGATTTTTGGTCGTGACAATCCTGTTCGCGTCGGGCAGCCGATTCGCTACACGCTGCGTGTCACAAATGATTCGGATCAAGTGGATGGCGAAGTAAGTGTGCGGTTCAACTTGCCACCGGGTGTGGCGGTCGAACGGGTTACACAGCGGCGGAGTCCTACCGGCGGCGAATTCGATGTCAAAGCGGGGGCAATCTACTTGGCTGATATCCGATCGATGCGTCCCAATGAGACGGTTGAGTACGATATCGTGATGAGTAGCAATCAACCGCAAACATTCGAGTTGAATGTGGAATCGGTCAGCCGTCGCGGACCTGGCGGCGTCGACAGCGTGCAAACCGAAGTGATTCCGTAAACAAACGTAGCGTAGGCTTCCAGCCTGTGTTCACGTGGGATAGGCTTGCAACCTGTCGTTAAACATGTAAGCAAACTCATCATTGGTTTCTCGGTTTGCGTCTATCCACCGCGGCATATGCGAAGCAAACGAGCGGCCGTAGTGGATCTTGCTAAAGATCCTGCATCTGGGATGCTTTAGCAAGATCCACTACGGTGCATGTCAAGCGATTTCTTGCAAACGGTCAAAGATTGCGTCGCAGCAGCGGACGGTTGTTGGGTTCGTGCCGTCTTGGTGCAGTGGCGCCGTCTGAAGCACATTGTGCAAGTTGCACGCGTTCGTCCTGGTGCGCGGACGCCACATTCTTTCTTCGACTTTCTCGCGTCACGCGACGATGAATACATTTAGCCTGGCAGACCTCCTCCGGTCTTCTTGCAGCATCCCGAGAACACCCTCCTCGGTTCGTTGTTTTAGACAGCGAAAAAATGTCGGCGAGTCAATGAACGTCGACGCGTACCAGTCCTGAAATGATGCACAATGCGGTGCCCTCCCTTTATCGCAGCGTGTCTCTTGGTCCGCGTCGGCGTTCCTATGGCCAAGCAACCTTGTATCTCCCATTTCAATGCGCCAAGCATCCACCCCCTCCCGGAGGCACCATGGCCAAAAAAGACACTTTCCGCGTCGTCGCACGCGGTCGCGACGGTTCGTTGTTGATCCATGACTATCCAACGAGTGATCCGCTTCTAAAGATGCACGTTCAAATCGGGACGGATGACTGCAGTACCGATTTGGAACTGCGTGGGATGCCGGTGTTTCGCGGGCTGATCGGCCCGATGCCCGAAGGCAAGACGATCGTCCGTTACGAGACGCCCGACGTCTTCGAGGCGATGACCAAAGAATGGGCCAGCGCCAAGCCGCGGCGTCGAACGCGGCGTTCGGCCAAAGAGATCGCAGCTGCCGCGGCCGCATCGTAACGCGAATCGCAATGTCGCTTCGTTGGGTGAGCCGTGACGCGTAAGCGGCCGGGTCTGCTGCGGGACCCGGTGCTTTACGGCCTACGGCTGACGGGAATCCCACGCCGTACCACAACTTTCGCAGAGCGAAAGGCGACTAGGACGATGCTTGATGCGCGGCTTTTAATACCGCGCCCGTCACGCTCTCTTTGCATTTGATGATCTCCGCGGGCGTTCCCGTGGCGACGACACGTCCACCGGCACTGGCGGCCCCAGGCCCGAGGTCGATGATGTAATCGGCCGCTTGCATCAACATCGCGTTGTGCTCGACCACGACCAAGGAATGACCGTCGGCAATCAAAGCATCAAAACAATCAACCAGCCGCACGATGTCGGCAAAATGTAGTCCCGTTGTCGGTTCATCCAAAATGAACAGCGTTCGCCGACGAGAAGCCGAAGCAAGAAACGCAGCCAGTTTCATTCGCTGACCTTCGCCGCTGGACAGCGTCGGCCCGGGTTGCCCGAGTTTGATGTAGTCGAGTCCGACATCGATCAACCGCTGCAGCCGTGTTTGTGCCTTCTCTTCACCACGAAAGAACGAGACCGCTTCACGCACACTCATCTCTAACACGTCGGCAATCGTGCGATCGCGATAACGCACTTTTAAAATGTCGTCGCGATACCGTGATCCTTGGCAGCTCGGGCATCGCATCGTCACGTCCGCCAAGAACTGCATGTCGATTTGCAGCACACCGGCCCCTTCGCATTCGGGACACTGCCCTTTGTCGCTGTTGAAACTAAAGTGACCAGCGACAAGATTTCGCGTTCTTGCATCGACCGTATCGGCAAACACTTTACGAATCGCATCAAACGCTTTGACATAAGTCACCGGGCAACTGCGAGCACTCTTGCTGATCGGAGATTGGTCAATCAACATGCACTCGTCGATTTGGCCGAGCCCTGTAATCGATGCAAACGGCAACGCCGGTGTCGAATCGGAAGCTTTGCGAGTTCGGATTGCACCATACAGCGTGTCTTGAACGAGCGAGCTTTTGCCGCTGCCTGAAACGCCGGTTACCAAACACAGCACGCCGAGTGGAAAATCGACATCGACATTTTGCAGGTTGTGGCCGCTGGCACCTTTCAGTGAAATGGTGCCTCGCGGTGTACGCACCTCGCGGTCTCGCAATGTCCATCCACGTTCGCCCGTCAAAAATTGGCCGGTCAAACTCTGTTTTGCGGCCAAGAGTTGTTTTGTGGTTCCTTGAAACATCACTTTGCCGCCGGATTTTCCAGCGGTTGGTCCGATTTCGAGCACCTCATCAGCCGTGCGAATCATCGTCTCGTCATGTTCCACCACGATCACGGTATTGCCACGATCGCGCAGCCCCAAGATCGCTCCGACCAGCGTTTCGACATCCGCCGGATGCAGTCCGGCCGTTGGTTCGTCCAGCACGTACAGCATGTTGACCAGACTGCTGCCGAGCGCCGCGGTCAAGGCAACCCGCTGTGTCTCGCCTCCCGAAAGCGTTCGCAGCGTTCGATCGAGTTGCAGATAACCGAGTCCGACGGTTTGCAAGTAACCGATACGATCGCGGATTTGGGTCAGCGGTTCGGCAGCGATTTTGGCTTCGCGTTTTTCCAGTTTCACATTCGCAAAAAACGCGTCCGCTTCGTCCGCTTGCATCGATAACACGTCGGCGACGTTTTTGTCGCCCACGTAATAGGAGAGGGCGAGCGGATTAAAACGCTTTCCGTCACAGCTGGGACAGAGGTGGTAACTGCGGTATCGCGAAGCAAAAATGCGAACATGCATCTTATACTTCTTGCGGTCCAGCCAAGCAAAGAAACCATCGAGTCCGCCAAAGTCGCGGTCGGGCACCCCGCCGATGATCCACTTCAAATGCTTTTTCTTTAGCGACGAAAAGGGGGCGTCGACTGGGATGTCGTAATCGGATGCGAGTTCGAGTAGTTCCTGCAATTCATGGTTGTACGACGGGGTGTTCCAGGACGCAATTGCTCCTTCGGCAAGCGACAGTGACTTGTCGGGCACAACCAAGTCCATATCGACATCGACGACGTCACCAAACCCTTCACAGGTCGGGCATGCGCCCAAGGGATTGTTGAAATTGAACAACCGTGGCACAGGATCGGGATAATCGATGTCACACGCGTCGCAACGACGATCTCGACTGATCGTTCGCCGCAACCAGGATCGCGAATCAATTTCGACGACGTTCGCGGATTTTGGGGAATCGGAATCGGAATCGGAAGGCGAGTCGTCGCGGACCTCCGAGAAAATCACAGCGCGACCGTGTCCTTCGCCCATCGCGTTTTCCAGCGACTCGGTCAATCGCGTCAAATCGGTGTCGGCCGAGACGCGGTCGACAATCACAAAGCACTCGATTCCTTTTTTGCCCACCTTTTTCGCGAGCGCCAATCGGTCGGAATCCGAAAGGTGAAACGTTTGCTCGCCGACAACTAATCGCACGTAGCCGTCTTGCTGCAATCCCAGCAGAATCTCGCTGGCCGCTTGTCGGTCGGGCAACCAAACAGGAAACGTGATCATGGCCCGCGAGCGATCGGCGGATTGCAGCATCTCTTCGGCAATCACCGCCGGGTCATCGCTGCGAACGGGATTGCCACAGTTGTGACAGATCAGCGTTGCCGCTTTGGCGAACAACAGCCGCAAATGGTCCGCGATCTCGGTCGTCGTTCCGACAGTGCTGCGATTGGTTTTCGATCCGCCGGCCCGTGTGACCGCGATCGCCGGAGGGATTCCGTCGATCGAGTCGCAATCGGGCTTGTCCAATCGAGCCAGGAATTGGCGAGTGTACGCCGAGAAGCTTTCGATGTAGCAACGCTGGCCCTCGGCGTACAGCGTGTCGATTGCCAGCGATGTTTTGCCGCTGCCCGAAACGCCACAGAACGCGACCAATTTCCCTCGAGGGATATCGACGTCGATGTTTTGTAGGTTGTGAACGCGGCAACCGCGAACTGAGATGAAATCCGTGTTCAAGTTGTTTTTCCGTTGGAAGTGCGGACGGGGTGCGATCGTTCAGATTCAGACCGCGAAGGGACACGGCAGACCATGGCAATCGATGCGGTTGCAATCGTTGCTGACGCAAACGTTGCTGTTGCAAACCATGCGCCCTTATTCATCGCTATGTGCCTGTTTCCAGCCGTCAAATTTGTACCGAGTTGGCGAATGATCGCGTACCCCGTACGATGTGGCCTGACGATTACCCTGTATTTGCGAGAGCTACTGATGAGTGTTAATCCAATCGATTTGCAAGAGTACGGAATCCGTGTTTCAGACGTGATTCGCAACGCGACGCCGGCTCGTTTGTACGAATACGCAATTATCGATGAACACGCTGCAATTTCGGCCTCCGGAGCCCTCGCGACTCGTAGCGGTGACAAGACCGGGCGAAGTCCCAAAGACAAGCGAATCGTCGACGAACCCGAAAGCACTGACGATATATGGTGGGGCGATGTCAATATCCGGCTGACCGACCGCTCGTTTGCAATCAATCGCCAGCGGGCGATCGATTATCTAAATACTCGCTCGCGAATTTTTGTATTCGATGGATTCGCAGGCTGGGACCCGGACCACCAGTTAAAGATTCGCGTGATTGCCGAAAGTGCGTACCATGCCCTGTTTATGCACAACATGCTGATCCGTCCCACCACCGAAGAACTGCAAACGTTTGGCGAACCCGACATCACCATTTTTAATGCCGGTTCGTTCCCCGCCAACCCCTACACCGCGCAAATGACCAGCACGACGAGCGTGGACTTGTCGTTCAGGCATGGTGAGTTCGTGATTTTGGGGACCCAGTACGCTGGCGAAATGAAGAAGGGCGTGTTCACGGTGATGAACTATCTGATGCCCAAAAAGGACGTACTCAGCATGCACTGCAGTGCGAACGAATCGGCCTCCGGCAGCGTGTCGCTGTTCTTTGGTCTATCGGGAACCGGCAAGACAACGTTGTCGACCGATCCCCACCGCCGGCTGATCGGCGACGACGAGCATTGTTGGACGTCCACCGGCGTTTTTAACATCGAAGGCGGGTGTTACGCGAAAGTCATCCACTTAAGTGAAGAGAGTGAACCGGAAATCTATCAAGCGATTCGCTATGGCAGCGTGCTCGAGAATGTCGTGTTCGACGAAACCACGCATGTGGTCAATTACGATGACGCGTCGATCACCGAGAATACTCGCGTCGCTTACCCGATCGACTATATCGAAAATGCAAAGATTCCTTGCGTCGGAGGCCATCCAGACAACATTATCTTTTTGACGTGTGATGCCTTTGGCGTCTTACCACCGGTGGCAAAGCTGACGCCCGAGCAAGCGATGTATCATTTTATCAGCGGTTATACCGCAAAAGTCGCGGGCACGGAAATGAACGTCAATGAACCGACCGCGACCTTCAGTGCCTGTTTCGGAGCCGCGTTCTTGGTCTGGCATCCGGCAAAATATGCCGAGTTGTTGGCCGACCGTATTCGTCAACACGGCAGCAACGTGTGGTTGGTCAACACCGGATGGGGTGGCGGCCCCTACGGCGTGGGCAAACGCATGAGTATCAAGCACACGCGTGGGATCATTGATGCGATTCATGACGGTTCGCTGGCAAACGCCAGCACGCGAACGGATCCCGTGTTCCGCTTTGAAGTTCCTGAAACCTGTGGCGATTTGCCGAGTGAAGTGTTGTGGCCTGCGGACGCTTGGGCCGACGCTGACGCCTATCACAGCAGTGCACGGCGGTTGGCCGATTTGTTCCACGACAACTTCAAAAAGTTCGAGTCGGGAGCGAGTGAAGCGATTCGCAACGCAGGACCGGCAACGTCGTAGTGACGAATCGTCGCGAGCTTGACCTCACGGAATAATCGCTTCGGGCGGGGCGGGGGCAGATTACAATAGGTCGGTTACGGACCGACGTCACTCGCCAGGATTGACCGCCATGAAGCCAAAGAAGAAAAAAGCGATCTGCAAATGGGATCGTCGCGAAATCGAGGATTCGCTGCCGCTGTTGTTAGCGGAAGCCCGCTCGTCGACTTACGTTTGCAAGAAATGTGGCCGCACCGCGTCCGAGAAAGCGTACCTCTGTAAACCGGTCTCCGAGAAAGACATCAAGTGAGTGGTCCCTGCATGCCCCCGGTTCCCCACCCGCCCTGGTTCCCCACCCGCCGGCGGAAATCGACGCGACTTGGTTTTAGCGAACCGCTTTGACGATCGCGTTTTCCAACAACTTCTTTAGCTGCGCCGGATCGGTCGTGTCGACTTTTGCGACAAAGCCACGTTTGTGGGCAAAGCGAACTTCGTCGTGGGATTCGATCTGCGAAAAATCCAAACGCTGGCTGTCGTTGTAACGCGTCAGTCCGAATCCGTCGCCACGCCGATCAGGATAGACCAACGCCTGAATCTCGTCTTCTTTTCCTTCGCTTTCGATGAACGCGTAGATACCAAACGAAGGATCATCTGAAATCACGTCACTTTTTTCCAAGTACAACGCTTGAATCGGCGCGTCGTCGGTTTCAATCGTCCAGTACTGAGCATGCTCTTTCAGGTAGTTCAATCGCTCACGCAACGACCGCAAGTAGGTGACAATATCCTCGCCGACCATGCACATGACTTGGTACACCGGATTGTCAGGACGGAGCTCGGTATGCTTTGCAAATCGATTGAGCAACGTCGTGTCGAGCGGCGAATTAAGCTCCGACAACGCCGTCCGCGGAATCCCCATCAAGTTGGCGGTTTCGTTGGGTCCCAAAGTATCGAGCCATTCCGCGGGACGAAGCCAGGCACAGAAGGACAGCGCGTCTTCGTACAGCCCTATGCTTTGCAGCACCAGCGATAAAGCGCAAAGTGGCGGAGCATCGCGAGCGAACTGGTGATGGTCAAAGTTGTTGTGTTCGGGGTCGTGCACCCCGCCAACGTCGACGACACAGATCGATCGATCAGCCAAATCGTCATCGGTGGGCTCACGTCGCTGGATCGGAATCCCGTGCAGATGCGCCAGCAGGCAGCAGGCCAAAAAATCGTCTTTATGGGCGCCGCCCGGATGGGTCACGATCAGCTGCATGGTCATCGAGTCGCGGTATTCAGAATGGGGAGTCAAGTTTGAAGTCCGTAGGCACAAAACATACCGACAAAATGGATGGATGGAACCTGTAGCACAAGGAGGAACAAACCGGGGCCTCTGTCTCTATTCCTGAGAACCTTAGTTTCCCCAGTGCGTCGTTACTGCATTGACCAAAATGCTCTGCACTCCAGGCCGGTCCCAGACCGGCTCAATCAAAGCGTCGGACGCAGACCGTACGGCGCGGAGGGATCATGTTTGAGCAGAATATTCTGAGGCTTGATGCCTTTGTGAATGATTCCCTTTTCATCGCCCATAATGGAACAAGTTGGGCATGATGTTCACAAGAACGATGCTGTCAGAGCTAGCCAGAGGCGAACCGGATCAAAAGACACGACGAGATTCCGGTAGCTTGCACAAACCCAGTCCGCTTTGCATCTGGCCCCTTACCGATATTGTTCGTGGCAGGCGTCACAGCTTTGGGTGACGGCGCCGACGAGCGGTCCGATCTCGTACGTGTTGGATTCAATCGCAGTGGCGATTGCCGTGGCGGCTTTCGACATGTTGTTACTGAGCATGACGTATTCGTCGTCCTCGGCGTCGTCGAGCCCTTCTTTAGTCAATACCTTGCCCACCATTGCCAACAGCTGCGCGTCGCGACGGATTTGCTCGGCATTCTCTTCGGTCGATTTTTTGTCGCGGCTCGCCTGCTTCAATTTGTCTTTCAGCAATTCCGCGTACTCCATTAACGGTGATCGGTCGACGATCATCGACCAGTCGTTGTCCGGTTCGGCGTCGCGATTGGCGAGCCCGCTACCAGCGACAAGGTCTTGCAGATCGGCCTTTCGCAATTTTGCTTCGTTATAGACCTGAGCCGAACCGGCTTTGCAATTGAACGCCGTTCGGGCAATCAGGTCGCGAGCCGCCGCCGCTTGGTCTTTCCAGCGTACCTCGCCGGAGTAGTCGTTGATGATCGCGAACAGTGTCGCCAGAATCGACAGGTCCAAGCGGGCGTCTTGGTAACCGCCTCCTTTGAACGATCCAGGGGTCGAGACCACTTCGTCATAGTGAAGCTTCAGTCGTTTAATTTCATCCTCGAGCGAAGTCGGGGCAATCAGCTTGTCCCAGTCTCCACCGGCGGACGTCGATTCTTCTTCCTCGCCTGCATCACTTGACGCCATGGCGGCAACCGCAGCGGCCGAGGATGCCTTGCGAATCGTCGCGAGCGTCGGACGTGTGTCACGGAACGCTTCGTCAAGCGAATCAAAGAAAACGCCCCGTGTATCGCCCTTGCTAAACGTCGGTTTCGGTGCCCGCCGCTCTTGCCCGTCGGTCACGGCCGATAGCGACAAAACGACGAATGTTAGCAGCGTGATGCGTATGTGCAGTGCAACGAGCATGGATGAGGTTCACTCGATTGAGAAACGACTACTTGTGACGTGCTGTATTGTAGCAGAAGCTTTTGCAAAGACCGAGCCCGTCGTCCTCCGCCTGTAGCCATCTACTATCGCACTAATCGGGTGGGATTTATGGCGGAACGTCGCCATCCGCCCGGTCTGGTTCGAACGTTTTATTCGCCGCAACCGGACGGCTCGCACCGCAAACGCTACTGAAATCAATGGCACTGGACCACCGCCCGGCAGCGTGACCCCGCCGACA
Source organism: Novipirellula rosea (assembly GCF_039541335.1). NCBI lineage: Bacteria > Pseudomonadati > Planctomycetota > Planctomycetia > Pirellulales > Pirellulaceae > Novipirellula > Novipirellula rosea. Next base: position 11,730 of record NZ_BAABGA010000114.1, read on the forward strand.
CAAAACCGCCTACTTGCTGCTCGGCAAAGCCGTCGATCGCTGGTCGAAATAGTCAATCAAACCGTACACCTCGTGGTTCAATTCCTTCATCCGGTCCAACAGCGGCCTATACGGTTGATAGTGATTGTCGAGAATTCCTTTGTTCGAGTTCAGATTGGAGGGGTCTTTGGTGGTGTCGGTGGGGTCATTGTCTTGGTACTTAAACCAATGCCATCCGACACAAACCTTTGATTCCATCAAGTCGAGGCAAAAATTTTGATAGAACAGCCCACGGTCGGTTTGGGTTGGGACGCACCATCCGGCACCGCTTTGGTTGGTAAGACCCACCGCGTCCATTCCTTTGGCGTAGTATTCCGTGACGATCAGCGGTTTGCCCACCTCGGCGGCAAGTGCACTGGCTTTGCTTGCCGGTGACCATTGTCCGTAAAGGTTGTAACAGAACGCATCCACATACTTGCCGATGACATCGAGCGACGCGTTGCGTGAATACAGCCTAGGACCGAGCAGCATGTGGTTGGGATCGACTTGCTTGATCGCTCTTGCCACCGTGCCGAGATACTTTTCCATCACCAGTTCGTCAAACTTCGCTCGGTCCGATGAGGTCAGGTCCTCCACCGTCGCATCGTCGCCATGTTGAGCTTTTAGAAAAATGATCGCGGCGACATAGCCAGGTTCGTTTTTGTCCAATCGAAGATAGCGGTCGATCATGTCGGGTTTCAGCGGAAGCTCGTTGTCAAAAAAATGGCCAAGCAGATTTGGGTCTTCCTTGTGTTGAGTGATTCGTTCGCGTGCATGTTTCGTGCAAAAAGCTTCCCATCCTGGATGAAAGACCAAGATGCAGTCCTCGGGATAGTTGGCATGACCCGAACCGCGACGGGTTCGCCCCTTGCTAAACGTGGTCATGAAATTCCAGTTGACGCAGTAGGAAAAGCCATCGCTATGGTCTTGGATCAGATCATCGTCCGTCCAAGCTCCGGTTCCCGTGAAACCATGATCGCGAAGTAGCGTGACTGTTCGCGTCGCCCAATCGGCTTTACTTTGGAATGTTTGAGCAAAGGCTTTCCGCTGAGCCGGCCCGGTTCCAATGCCCACCGAGACGATCCCACGGTTGATGTGACGATACCCTTCGGGATCGATGATCCACCAGCGTCCATCCTTTTGCAGAGTATAGAAAAACCCAGTACTCGGTTCTCGCTGGTCCATGCGGCTGCCGTACTTGTTGAGTGGGGGCTCAAAAGCTTGGTAGTTTTCCAGCGTATCGATCGTCCGCGTCGGGCGGTCTTTCCAGCGGTGCTGTGGTTTGGCTTTTGCTTTGACGATGATCGTTTCCGCGCCAAAAAGCAATGGCGACAACAACACCAACGACGCGGCCACGAAAACAGTTCGGAATGTAGTCATCAGAAACGGCTGACCTTGAAAATCAAATGAAAACGCCACCCGACCGGGCCGACGATCAAGGAGAACCAACCGGGAAGCTGACAGCAATCAAGGTAGTCCGCGACGAACTCGACGCAAGACTCCAAGAGCTCCGTTATAAACCTGCTGCAGACGTCGTGTTGTCCTTGGATTGATTCCAACTTTGGAAATTTGAAATGAATAATGTGAATGCCAAAGTGGATTGACCACCTTCCATGGCCGAGTAGCAGAAAATAAGCCGAGCAGCGGAAAATAAAGGGTGGTAGCTGCACTTGTCAATTGTTTCGTTCATACTATCAACCGGCATTCTCGCCGCCACTTCATTCTTCTTCACCTGCTTTATCCGTCCATGTGAACCCATGATACTTTTTACCAATGACATTCGCCGTGGTACATGCGATCGACCGCGGTTCTACGTGGCACGATTTCTGGTGGTGACGATTGCCTTGGCAAACGGCTTTTCGAGTTGGAATTCTGCTGGCTTACAAGCCGATGAACCTGAATCGCAACCGAAGCAGTCCGAGATCGCTGCCAATCAACCGCCCAATGTCCTGTTTATCGCTGTCGACGATTTGAATGATTGGGTGGGATGTCTGGGGGGAAATCCCGATGCCCAAACGCCCAACATGGACGACTTTGCCAAGCACAGTGTGCTGTTTCGCAACGCGCACTGCCAAGTCGCACTTTGCAATGCATCACGCACCTCGGTGCTGACCGGAATGTATGCATCGACGACCGGGATCTATGGAAACAGTCTGAAACGTGCCGGTTCGGTTTATCGTTCGGCAACCCAGATGCCGGCTTGGTTTCGCGACAATGGTTACCACACGATGTGCATGGGAAAAATCTATCACAACGACCATGGCAAAAAGGCTTACTGGGATTCGGTGGGGCCAAAAACACTGCGATGGGGGCCTGAGCCTCCGAACGGAAGGCAGTTTGCAGAGCGATTTGGCGATCGGGCAAAAGACACGTTGGCGTGGGCGGCGCTGGACATCGAGCCGGGCGAAATGCCCGACGAGCAAGTCGCGGCCTGGGCGAAAACGCAATTGGATCAAAAGCACGAGAAACCCTTCTTTCTTGCGATCGGGTTCTACAAGCCTCACACCCCAATGACTGCTCCGAAGCGATATTTCGACCAGTTCGATCGTGAAAAACTGACGATGCCAGCCGTGCTTGAGAACGACTTGGATGATGTTCCCGAGATTGGACGGCGATGGGTGCTCGACCGCGATGATTTGATCGCCGATGACGCCGTCGATCAGTACAGCCCGACGTATCGGCGTGAACTGGTGCATGCCTATCACGCCTGCGTGGCGTTGACCGACGATTGCATCGGGCAAGTGCTGTCGCATCTGCGAGACAGTCGCTATGCCAACAACACCGTTGTCGTGCTTTGGTCGGATCACGGTTGGCATCTCGGCGAAAAACAACACTGGCGAAAATGGATGCCATGGGAAGAGTCCACGCGTAGCTTTTTGGCGGTCCACGTGCCCGGAGTGTCCGCCGATGGAAGCATATGCGACCGCACAGTCGGGCTGATCGACATCTTTCCAACGCTCGCCGAAGTTTGCAATTTAGAGCCGCCGGCTCAACTGCAAGGCCAAAGTTTTCGTCGGCTGCTGGTGAACCCCGATGACGCATGGGATCGACCTGCATTGACCTCGACGACCGCCGGTAACCACACCGTTCGCTCAGAACGATGGCGTTACATTCGCTATCGCGACGGTTCCGAAGAACTCTATGACCACAGCAAAGATCCCAATGAGTGGACCAATCTAGCCGATCAACCTGAGTTGAAAGAAGTCAAAAAACAACATGGTCAGTGGATCGAGACATTAACCGAAGGTGAAATTATCCAATGAATAATCCCAAATCGAATCGCCGATACTTTCACGTCGTGTCGCTATCGGTGGGCCTGCTTTGCCTTGGCGTGACAAGCCAAGCCAAAGCGGATGCCGAAACACGGCCTTCCGATTCAAGCCCTCCTAATGTGATCATGCTGATGAGCGACGATCAAGGTTGGGGGGATGTCGGGTTCAACGGCAACAATGACATTCATACTCCGAACCTCGACGCGATGGCTGCCGGTGGCATGCGGATGGACCGTTTTTACGCCGCCGCGTCCCTCTGCTCGCCGACTCGCGGCAGTTGTTTAACAGGACGATATCCCTTTCGCTATGGAATCCTCGCCGCGCACACCGGTGGGATGCGCGTGGGCGAAACAACGATTCCTGAATTGTTGAAAAAGAAAGGTTACCGAAGCGGCTTTTTTGGCAAGTGGCATGTCGGCTGGGTCAAACCCGACGATGTCAGCGCTCGTGGCTTTTACTCGCCGCCATCACACCATGGGTACGATCACTACTTTGCCACCACAAGTGCGGTACCGACCTGGAACCCTACGGTGACACCCGAGCAGTGGGAGAGTTGGGGGAACGAGGAAGGCAAGCCATGGAAGGGAGGAATGCCCTATGTCCAAGATGGCAAGGAGGTGTCCGAGAATATGGCGGGCGATGATAGTCGTATCATCATGGATCGCGTGATCCCGTTTATCAAAGCCAGCAAGGATAAGCCGTTTTTGGCAACGGTTTGGTTCCACGCTCCACACGAACCGGTGGTCGCGGGCGAAGAATACAAAAAACGCTACAAGAAATTTGGCAAGTCGCGTCAAAATTACTACGGCTGTATCACGGCCATGGACGAGCAGATTGGTCGATTGCGAACCAAGCTGCGTGAACTTGGCATCGAAAAACGCACGCTTGTCTTGTTCTGCAGCGACAACGGCCCTTCCGACGGTTTGGCCAAAAAGGGTGTCGCTTCGGCAGGCCCGTTTCATGGACACAAACACACGATGTACGAGGGCGGGTTGTTGGTTCCGGCCTGTGCTGAATGGCCTGGCGTGATCCCGCCCGGTACGACAACCGATGTGCGTTGTTCGACCGTGGATTTTTTGCCCACTATCGCAAATGCCTGTCAGGTCGAGTCGGCCATCAAGTCCTCGCTGCCGATCGACGGGATCAACCTGATGCCGCTGCTGACGGAAAAGGTTAAAACGCAAGAGCGAGAGCTGTTTTTCGGCTATCGTCGCCTGCAAGGTGGGATCGATGGCAAGGCGATCATTTCGGGGAATTGGAAGTTGTTGCAAGAAGCGAAAAAAGGCGGCAAGATTCGTTTGTTCGATCTGAGCGAAGACCCGTACGAACAAAACGATCTGGCGGCAACTTCGCCCGAACGCTTGTCAGTTCTGAGTCAAAAGCTAGCCGAAATCGAAGCGAGTTGCCAGCGAAGCCGCGATGGCGCCGACTACCGTTACTAAGGAACGTTGGCACATTAAGTGGCGGGATGATGCGTAGCGAAATTCGTCAAGACTTTCGTGAATCGGCGAACAGGTCGAAACTCTTGACGAGTTCCGCTACGTCGCTAATGGTGCGAAAATAGGCGGCAAACTATCCGACTCGGCGTCCGAACACCCACCATTCGGTTGCCAGGATCGCTAACATGCCGAGCAGTAGCCACCGCCAATACTCTTGGCGTTTTTCGACTCCGGCGACTTTGCCTTCGACCGATTCGTAACCCAGTTCGATGCTTTCGGTCGCCGCGATCGTACTCTCGCTGCGGTTAAACAAGTTGATCGAAAACATGTCGACGATACGCTCGCCCGATTTTACACGGTAATTACCGGGCGAATCAGTCTCGACGATCTCAGTGACGCCCGACGGGCCAACCGGAATCGATGTCGTTTTGTCGCCCAAACGTTGTACGTCGACATTGCTGATTGCACTTTCGACTCGCAACCGCACCGTATCGCCGGGCGTGTACGAGGGAGCTCCACTGACTTCGGCGGCTCCCGCTAAATAACGCAGCACATTCAAGATAAACACAGGCCACGAGCGTTCGGCATACCAATTGGTGTTCGTTTGCGTTGCACCGTCAGCGTCGCTGCTGATCAACTCAAACCCTAACACCAGATCTTGGTAACCATCACGCGGCGCGATCGTCAGCATCGGGCCGATGTCGGCGCCGAGTAACTCGGTGCTGCCCGCGGGGCCCTCGACCGAGCGTCCTTGGAAGATCAACAGCGAAAACAATTCCAAGTACCGCATCAAGGGATGTGTGCGGTCCATGTCGATCAGTGCCACACCGGACGGTTCACTTTTCCATTTCCATGCATCATTAGAGGTGCCATCGGTGTTGGAAACTTTGTTGCTCGGAAGCGCGCCAATGAAAAAGGTGTTAGTTCGCGGCATCGTTTCAGGCGAACAGCGATCGTAGATGATCAAGTCATCGTTGCCCGCCTCGGACCGCTGTTTGTAGGAATCGGTGGCCATGAATTCGGGTGGCACAAATTCGGATTGGCAAATTTTGCCCGCCTTCGATGTCGACAGCGCCATTTCCAGAGGCGTGTTCCCCGGCGTGACCACCAACACCGAGACGTTTCGCATCGGCGTCAACGCTGCATAAGCGACGTTATCAATCGCCAGGTCGTCTTTGATGTCCAACGCCAGTTTCAACGAGATCGCTTCTTCGCTTTCGATCGAAAACGACAAACCCGCTTGTTCGCCGACCGGCAAATCGACACTCGACGCGTCTAACAGTTCGTCGTCTAGGGTTAACGTCGCGGTCGCCGATGCTTGTCCTGTGCCTAGATTTAAAACGGTGGCAAAGATCTGAACCTGTTCAGGTTTTTCGATATTTCGTTCTGCAGAAAACGCGGTGATCGCCAAATTGGTCACGTCGCCCGAGCCGATTGGGATGTAGGTAGGCGTTAAATTTCCGAGGTCAAACTCGGTTACCGTTTGGAAGCCTCCGTCGCTGTACAGCAGCAAATCGGCAGGCATCGCGTCGGCGACTTGCACATCGTTCACATCGCCTGCTTCGCTGGTCCGTCGCGGGTTCGCCAGTCCGTCGGCCGCCTTCAGCGCGCCGAGCACATCGGTCGGACGGTTGGTCACCTCGGCACGCGATAGCGCGTCACGTAATCGGTTGCGATCCGACGTGAACGATTGCAGAACCTCGGCGCGATCACTAAACGAAACCAACATTGCCGTTTCGCTGTCGGACATCGCCTCGATCCGCTCGGATACCAATCGTTTAGCCCGTTCAAAACGATTGGCGTCATCATCGACGTCGGTCGTCTGCATGCTGGCCGAAGTATCGATCAAAAACACCAAACGGCCCTGGCTCGATGTCTCGCCGCGAACGCCGGGACGCAACATCGCAAATGCCGCAAGTGCGACGATCAGCAATTGTAAAAACAGCAAAATGCTGCGGCGAAGTCGTTGCAGCAAACTATTGACGTGCAGGTCCTCGATCGTCTTTTTCCACAAAAACGTGCTCGGAACCTCGACCGCTTCACGCCGGAGTTTTAAGAAATACAGCAGGATGATGCCGATCGGGATCAGCGAAAACAGGGCCCAGTGCAGCGGCGTTAGGGTGGAAATCCAACTCATCGCACCACCCCACGCTCACGAAGATAGCGAGTCACAATCGTCTCGACCGGTGTGTCGGTGCGAACGGGAATGTAAATGATCGATCGTTTCGAACAAAAATGTTTTGCGGAATTCATGAACGCTTGAACGGTCTCTTTGTATTTGTTCAGCACATGAGCGTTGATTGTGATCTCGGCTTCGTCACGGTCTTCGACATCGATCAATTTGCGGTCGCCTCGCAGCGGCGGATCGATTTCTTCGGGCGACAGAATGTGCATTACAAACACATCCATCCGTCGTCCGATCAACATTCGCAGCGCCGATTCGTAACCCTCTTTGTCCATCAAATCGGTTAACAGCACCGCGACCCCGGTGCCGGTCGCCCGCAAAGCAAACTCTTTCACGCCATCGTGCAGTGAAACGTTGTGACCACTTTGCACTGAATCGAGATACGCCAACATTTTCCATAAACTTGCTCGCCCGCGGAGCACCGGCGCCCGCCGGCCTTCGGGACCAAGCACCGACACGCTGACGCGGTCCGCGCGACACAAGCCGACGTAACCGAGCGCGGCCGCCATCTGTTTCGCGACGCGAAGTTTGGTGGGATCGCCAAAGTTCATCGATTCGCTGGCGTCAATCAACGAAAAGAAGTGCAGGTCTTCTTCCTCGAGAAACAACTTCAAAAACAATTGGTCCAGCCGCGCGTACAGGTTCCAATCGATCAGTCGCAAATCGTCGCCGGCGACGTAGTGACGAAAATCGGCGAACTCGACGCTTTCCCCTTTGCGTCGGCTGCGGCGTTCGCCTTTCATCCGTCCACGAAAGACTTTGCGTGAGACAAGTTCCAAACGTTCGAGTCGCCCAAGCAATTCAGGGCTGAGCAGTGGATCCGTTGCAGTCGCTGGCATGAATGTTCATCGTGAGCGGTGAAGAGCGATTTTGTGTTCCTATTTATACACGAAGTGATCTGGGGGCGGTGACCGGCTGCCATCTACTTTGCTGTTGGCACCGGCGCGAACGGGCTACTTTTGGGGGAGGGGATATTTCTGGCGGCGAAAAAGAGGACAAACACGGTCACCATGATCAACACGACCCGCAGGGTGGATCGAGGATCGAAATTCGGACGTCGGTTTTGGCGGACAATGTAAATCACCAACAGCGGACCGCCGAGAATCAGCAGCGCATTGTTCCGCAGCGCTAGCAGCACGTCGCCATGCAGCAGTGCCAATACCGCTCGCGTTGCACCGCAGCCCGGGCAATGAATCCCCGTGGCCTGGTAAAATTGGCACTTGGGGAACCAGGAACTGTTTTCGGGCTGGATCGTTTGCAGCAACATGATTCCGGTGGCGGCACAGACCACCAGCGTCGCGACGATCGCGATCAGCAATAACGGCTTGGATTTTTGATTTTCGTTCATTTCGGCCCTCAGTTTACCAGAAATTTCTAGAAAACCGCGGTGGTGTGGCCGTCCAACGGGCATCGTGACCTGGGATCGACCACGAACATTTCTCAACCGGCTTGTTTGATTCGCGACGACTTGCGACCATGTGTGCCGGCGGCGGGTCGGAAACGGCATTTTGCATTTTCGCGACCCCGCGGTGGGGCAGTAGCTTCAGCTATCGAAATCTCCTTCAAACCCATCTAAAAACTCCTATTTACCCATGTCTGAATCGACAAACGCTCACGCGAACGACGCTTTTGATGAGCCCTGTGCCATCGTGTTAGCCGCGGGCAAGGGAACTCGAATGAAGAGTGACCTGCCCAAAGTGCTCTGTCCGGTGGTCGACCGCGCGATGATCCACTTTGTGCTCGATGCATTGGAAAACGCGGGTATCAAGCGACAAATCATCGTCGTTGGCTACGAAGCGGACGCGGTCAAAAAAGAGCTTTCCAGCCGCGGTGGCAATATCGAATTTGCCTACCAAAACGAACAACTCGGCACCGGTCACGCGGTCCAAATCTGTCGCCCCGCACTCGAAAAGCAGACGGGGCCGACGATCGTTGTTGCAGGCGATTCGCCACTGATTCAATCGACCAGCTTAAAAAAATGCCTCGATCATTTCCGCGAAACCAAGCCCGCCTTGTTGCTCGGAACGCTCGAAAAAGAAAATCCCGAAGGTTTGGGACGGATCGTGCGTGACGCCGCAGGCGAGTTCATCGGTATCGTCGAACATAAAGACGCCAGCGAAGAACAGCGTAAGATCACCGAAGTCAACATGAGTACTTACCTGTTCAACACCCCGGACCTGTTGGACGCATTGTCAAAATTAAGTAATGACAACGCCCAAGGCGAGTACTATCTAACCGATACCGCCAAGTTGCTTCGCGAAGCCGGGCGGCCTGTCGAAGCGATCGCAGTGCTGAAGCCTTGCGAATCGCTTTCGATCAATAATACAGATGAGTTGAAACTAGTCGACGAAACGATGCGATCGATGGGGTATGCATAAGCTGACATGCGTGAATTGAAAATCTTCAGCGGCCGAGCCAATCTCGATCTCACCACCAAGATCTGCAAGCATCTGCATCTTGAACCAGCGAAAATTACGCTGGGCAAATTTCCTGACGGCGAAAACTACTGCAAACTCGATGAAGACGTCCGCGGTCGTGACGTGTTTTTGGTCCAACCGACGTCGCCACCGGTCAACGACAACTTGTTCGAGTTGTTGGTGATGATCGATTGCTGTAAACGAGCCAGCGCGGAACGGATCACCGCCGTGATCCCCTATTTTGGCTATGCTCGGCAAGACCGCAAAGACGAAGGCCGAGTGCCGATCACCGCAAAATTGGTCGCCAACGTGATCGCGCGAGCCGGCGCGGATCGTGTGCTGACGATGGATTTGCATGCGGCTCAGATCCAAGGTTTCTTTGACGTGCCGGTCGATCACTTGTACGCCGCGCCCGTTTTGAACGACCACTTTCTCGCTCGCGGGTTGAAAGACGAAGAGATCGTCGTGGTCAGCCCCGATGAGGGCAGCATCAAACGGGCCGTCGGACACGGCAAACGACTCGGCGGCGCGCTAGCGATCGTCGACAAACGACGGACCAGTGCGACCGAGGTTCGCCAAAGTACGATCATCGGTGGCCCGGTCGAAGGCAAAGTCGCTCTGTTGTTCGACGACATGATCAGCACCGCAGGGTCGATCTGCGGTGCCGCCCGCTTGGTTCACCAAGCAGGTGCCAAAGAGATCCATATTGCTTGTACGCACGGCATTTTGTGTGGACCGGCGATCGAGCGGCTTCGCGAAGCTCCGATCGATTCGATCATCGTGACCGATTCGATCCCGTTGCCAGCGGAAAAGCAATTGCCCAACATGGTTCAATTGAGCGTCGCCCCGCTGTTGGCCGAAGCCATCAAGCGGATCCACCACGACCAATCGATCAGCGAACTGTTCCGCGAACGCTAGAGGCGCCGCGTTTCAAGTCCGGCTTTCTGGTTCCCCGGCTCTGCCTGGGAACGAGCGTTTCAGGTCCGACGGAAATTTTTTGGGTGTTTGCGCAAGCAATGGCGACGACTCGAAAAAACACCTTCGTTTTGCAGTCCATGGTTAGCGTTTTGTGAAGAAAACACCGTAAAACGCTTTGCTATCTGCCCTAATTCGCTAAGAATTCTCACGCGGCTGCTCTTTCGCGAGCCGAGCGAAATTAGCTACGGTCCCTCTTGATGTTCTTTCCGGCGTAGCGAGAGCCCCCCCTCGTGTTGCACGGATCATGTTTCACATCGAAAGTGGTACTAATGTCCCATCGTGACTACGCGAAATCTCGATCCAAGTTGTCGATGTTTGGCGGCGCCGACGCAGACGAGCTCGCTCCGTTCCGCACCACCAGTTTGATGTGGATGTCGGGCATCTCGTTGTTGATCGTTCCCATGTTGACGTTGATCGACGTTCCCGTTGGCCGTTGGCTGGCGATCAATCGGCCCTCGAAAGAGATTGCCAGCGTCTTTGAATTGACCGGCTATTTTTCGCATGCAACCGGCGTGTTTTTGATTCTGCTTTGCATTTTGCTGATGGCACCGCGTCGCCGCCGCTATGTCCCGCGACTTGCCGTGCTTGCGATGGGTGCCGGAGCGGTGTCGACAATCGCAAAAATGTTTGTCTTGCGAGAACGTCCCAGTCGCATCAATCTCGACATCGCGACCTATGACAAAGCGTGGCACTGGGTGTTCGATTGGTCGTTGGATCAAGTCGCAACGTTTGACGCCGGCACACGAGCCTTTCCCAGTTCGAACATGGCGGTCGCAGCCGCGTTCGCGATCGGGCTGGCGGCGGTCTTACCGCGAGGCCGGTGGGTGTTCGCAATGATGTTGCTCGGCACGATGCTGCAGCGAATGTACTCTGGAGCCCACTTCATCAGCGACGTGTTTGGCGGAGCATCGTTCGGTTTGATTTGGGGCTACGTTTGCTTTCACCCAAAATTGCTCGGCAGTCTGTTTGATCGAATGGAATCCGAACGACGCCCGAAGCGACCGTTGTTCGAAGAAAAGCTGCCCCGCATTGACGAAGCGACGCGAGTCGATGAGGCTAAAAGTGACGAAGACAAAGGTCGCTTTGCAGCTTAAAGTCGCCTTTCGCTCCGCGAAAGCTGCGTCAGTAGCGCAAGTCGTCAAGACTTTCGTTGCATTTGTCGGATGATCCGAAACTCTCGCGTGAATTCCGCTACGAAATGTTTCACAGAGTTGCGATTGGGCGATAGGCCTAGTTGAACGCGGGAACCGAACTAGCCGTCTGCTGATTAAATCGAAGTGGTGAGCCGCGGGCTGCAGGCAACGGGTAATGCACGGAACCCGGCCGCTTACGCGTCACGGCTCACTAAGTCAACAACCCGCGCCGCACTCTCCTCTACTGCCTCAATCAAAACCTTTTCTTGTAACAATGACACGACTATTCGCAGGCACTCCGTTTGATATCCCGCCCACGTGTGATCGTTGTGGTGAACTCGAAGAGGCGTGCAAGTGCCCGCCGCCCGCGCATGAGTATTTGCCAGCGGAAAAGCAGACGGCAAAGGTGTTCACCGAACGACGTAAAAACAAACGTGTGATGACGATCGTCAAAGACTTGAAGCCCGAAGAGACCGATCTGCCAAAATTATTGTCCGATCTGAAATCGGCAATCGGTGCTGGCGGGTCGCTGCAAGAGAATCAGATTGAAATCCAAGGCGATCATCTCGCCCGCGTTCAAGAGAAACTCAAGTCAATCGGCTACCGGGTCCGCTAAATCGTCGACGATTTGAGCTGCACGCGGCAGCGGAATCGTACCGATGATCTTTCGTTCGCGGACCTCGTCGTCAAAATCGGTGTACTGACGCAAGAAACGAACGCACAACTGACGTCCCGTGACCCCTTTTTCGATGTCGGGATAATGTCGGCAAAAGATCTCGAAAACTCGGATCACTTCTTCGCAGTTGCGGTCAACTAGATCGGGTTCGTCGGCACGCAGCGCGATAGCGGCATGCAGAAGCGTGCGGTCTTCTCGATCGACAAAAAAGACGACGCCTTCAAAAAAGAGGCACCGACCACGCAGGAATTCGAGCAGACTCGCATCGTAGCCGACTTCGTAACGCGCCCCCGTGCCGGGCTGAAACAATTTGCGAATCCGCTGCCACCACGACGGCGGAGCTTCGTCGACCGAGGGCGGAGGCTGGTATGGATTCGGCGATTCAGTCACGGGTAGCTGTCACTTGTTTCGTGTCTGCAGCGGAAACCCAGGAGCATTAGCATGAGAAGGCATTTAGTTTAGCAGTAGTCGCTGCCATTTGTTTCCTCCGCCTGGGGCAAAGCCCGGGCGGAAGGATGTCTTCGTTTCCGCCTCCGGGCTTGTCCCGGTGGGGGCAGCGAATCGGATTCGGATCGCTTAGGCGGCCGAGCGTTCTGCCTTCGTCCCGGCGTTTTCGAGCCAGTGGATGATGCCCTTCAAATCTTTGTTCCATGTGTCGCTGACACGTCGGGCACAGAACGTATGGAACATCAGGTCGATCGTTTCACTGAGCGTTCGGATGGCATCAATCCGCTCGTCGACTTCGAAATCGGCGTCCTCGTCGACATGAATTTTCGCCCCGCTGATGCCAAACGTCTCGGCTTGCAGAACGAGGTCGAATTGTTGGCCATCGCGAATCACGGTCATGCCCGATTTCCGAGGCAATTTTCCCGATCGAATCGCGTGCATCGCTTCGGGCAGTTTGATCGGACTCTCGTGCGAGATCGTCTCTTTTCCGGATTCGCCCAGCGGGCACTCCAGCGAGAGTGTCTTGGTCAACATCACGGTAACTTCCGAATTATCGGGCAGCGTGAATGTGTCGGAATCGTTTTCGAGCGTCCACCACAACCACAGCAAAAATTCGTTGCCAAGAAAGTCGGGGGCCTTGGAGTGTTGGTTGGTCCAGGCGAGGTCGCCATGAGGGACCGCTGGGACAAAGTTTGCAGGCACGAGATCGTCGACTTCGGCATACAAGTCGTTTTCGATCGCCCACGCCTGCGCGATTGAACCGGAACTAATATGACGCAGTTCGACGTTAAAGACGCGTTCGAGCAAGTCGGCGCAGTTGCCGCTGGCGGTGCCGGCGGAACCACCAAAATAGAGCGTTTCTCGCGTGTGGTCCCACAGCAGTGGGAATTGTTGCATCTTGCGATACTTGCCCGATGCCGCCTCGACTTCGCAACGCTGTTCGACCGCTTCTTTGGCTTCTTTGCGGCCCGCTTTGGACACCACGCCGCTTGGACTATCTTTCGCCAATGCCAATAATTCCATCTGCAGCCACGCTTTGCGAATGGCCGAGGGGATTTGGTTGGTGTCAATGCGGACGCTGAAATGGACTGCTTGGTCGAGCACGTTCTTGCTGACGTCAAACTCTTGGTCAAACAGGTGGGCACCCCCGAGAAAACCGATATGAACGTTCTCTGCGGATGCGGTTTGGTTATTGCCAGCAACGTTTTGGGCAAGAAGTTCGATTTGCTCGTCGCCAAATTCTGCGACTTCAAAACCACTGACACTGAATCTCTCGAATGCAAGGCTGCCGCCGAGGAATGGCATAAACGTTCCCATTATCAATTGAGGGCGTCCCTCGTCGATCGAGGGCGAACGGACAGGTTGTGTCCACCACTTATCGACCGCTGGTGGCAAAGAGTTTGCTGGTGATTCAAGAAGTCTCACGATGCGACCACGTGACACGATCGCGTCTGCTAGACTTTAAAGTGCGATACGGCACAGTTTGCCCAATCGCAAAAATTGTTCAGAGGGTGACCGGGGGCGTAGCGGTGTACCCTCTCGCGGTAATTGACCTGCATTTTGTGGACGATAGGAGCTTCCAAGTTATGACGTCTCAATCTTCATGTGAGCAGTCCACAGTTGCGTCGGTGGATGCTTATGCGGCGGAACCTGGTTTGCTGGTCGAGGACAATGTACTTGTCCAACAGTCGCTTCTGCATGCGTTGGAGATCATCGGGTTCCCGGCAAAATTTGCGGCTGACGGGGAACAGGCGATCGCAATGTTGCAACAGTCGCCGTATCGTTTTGTCTTGATGGACGTGCAGATGCCAGGGATCAGCGGCATCGATGCGCTTGCCAGAATTCGCAAACTCGATGGGCCTAATGGCGATGTGCCTGTCGCCATTATGAGCGGGAACGATTCCGAATTGGCTGCCGCAAAGGCGGCCGGAGCGGATGGGTTTATGACAAAACCGATTTCCGTTTCCGAGCTGGGGAAAACGGTCCGCGAGTTGGTTGCTCGTTCACGTCGGGAACGGGCAAAATAATTTCGCCCCAACAGAGTTCGCGAACGCGATGGGGGCAAAACAAGAAAAATAGCGATGAGCGGACTCGAACCGCTGACCTAAGCCTTATGAAGACTCCGCTCTAACCGACTGAGCTACATCGCCGTGTGGGTGAAAAGTGTACCGGATTTGCTTCGGTTGAAAAAGCCGATGTAGTGACACCTTTTTTCTCATTTAGGATCGCGCTGTCGCACCCCAGTTTGGGTGATGCGGACTAGATGGTTTAGTTCGCGACGGATCCTTGCTTCCTCACCAAAATTTCCGGAAAGCTTCACTTCCGATTTGCAGTTTTATAGTGCGATGAGGCGTCCTCGAAAAGGGCAGGTTTGACAGGAAATGAGGATCTCTGGGGGATGGCTCGCTTTTCGAGACAGTGGAAAGCATGATAGAGACGACGGCATGATCGCTGAGTTCTGTTTTTTGAGCGATTTTTCGCGAGCGGGTTGAGCAAAATCAAGGTTACATCGGCGTGGACTCACGATGACAAATAGACTGACTTTCCTTGCCGCTGATCTGGTTCAATGAAGGAATCACGCATGAATAACGATCGTCCGCCGCCCGTTTCCACGAACGACGCAGGGCAAGAAAATTTGCGTGATTGCATCTCCAACGCGGGCACCATGGCAATCGCGGATGCAATGATCGTCGTCGATCAAATCACAGTCGAGTTGGGCCGATTGCACCGCTGCGGCAAGGCTCATGGGGCGATTGGGCCGTCCAACATCGTTTTGACCGATGACGGAGTCGCCAAGATCGGCGGGGCTGCATCGGCATCGCTTGGCCCCCATCGGGACGTCGATATCGCTGACGACTTCCGCGGTTTAGGCTGGACGCTCCATTTCATGCTGACCGGATGCGATGCCGTGCCGGCAACCCGCCCACCGGAAAGTGATCCAGGGATTGCGGCGGATGCGTTCGTTCCCGACCAAAACGTTTTGGAAAATTCGCTCCGATGTTCGCCAGCCGCGGTCGGGGCCGCCGATTTAGGGGTGGCGAATCCCATATTTAGACGATTGGTTTCTCGGGATGAGACGCAGCGTTATGCTTCGGCCGAGGAACTGAGATCCGATCTAAGGCGGCTTGGGTTTGAGCAGTTCGAGGCACTTTCGGACTCCGGCGAACCGCAGGTGGCGGAGGCCGAGTCGAGCCCAATTCCCCGTTCGCAGACCTCCGGCACGCGTCGGCACTGGGCTGCGGCCTTGGTGGTCGTGGCCGTCGTTGTTGTTGCTGCCGCGAGTCGCCACTATTGGCCGTGATGATCTAAAAAGGCCACATTGGGGAGGGGCCAGCTTGGATTTTCTGCGTGGATTTCCCCATGATTCTGGCGATTTCGCTCCCCCCGTGCGTTGCGTGACCTATGTTTGCAATGGTCCGAGAATGAATCGTTTGCGTTTCCTAAGTCAGGATCGAATCGATTTCGGAGCGGCGGATCCAGCTGACGTGGCGAATGCCGCGTCGGTATTTTCTCGCAATATGGGGTTCGGTTTGATGGGGCAATCTTTTGCTGTTTTGAGTCCGGTTCCGTTGGCAACGGCTGATCCGGATAAAACGAAAACGCCGCGTTTGATGGTGGTCGATTGCGATGTGAATTTTGTCGAGTCGCAACGACGTGTCTTTCGTCCCTACGACGTCGATTTTCTAGCCGCCTTCAATGGCAAACAGGCGTCCTGGCGGATCGTCACTGAGAAACCGGACCTGATCATCAGCGATACTCACACGCTGTACGGCGATGGTCAGAATCTTGTCCAGTGGTTGCAAGACAACACCGCCTTGCGGTCGATCCCCGTGATCGTCGCCTCCAACGACTCCGATGGGCATGATATCCGGTGTCAACGGATGCAGCCCGCTGCGGACGAATTCGTAGCCAAGCCAATCGCAAGTGATCAAATGCGGCAAGTCGTCAGTCGTTATATTCCGCTGACGCTTAAGAAGCCGCTGTAACTGCCTTCCGCCGAGACAAGCTCGGGCGGAATTCGAATCATAATCGGCGTCGGCGATAAACGTCTTACCAGTAGATCCCAAAGTTGGGGCCGATCTGTACACCGCCTCGGTATCCGTACGGATAATTGCCACCGTAGTAATAGGGGCGACCTCCGTATTGGTAGTAGCGATACGGATAATACGATGGATAGCGATACACTGGGGGATAAGGCACTCGGTAGCGATAGCTACGATTGTCTTGATAGCGATAACGTTCGCCAGTCCAATCGTTGCTCAGGTGTGGCAGGTTGTAGGGGCGTTGGAAGTTGCCTTGGTTTCCACGGCCGTGATCGCCGTGGTCATGGCCGCCGTGGTCATGGCCGCCGTGGTCACCTCGGCCTTGCCCTCTGCCGTCCCGCTGAACCACCAACTGGACAAAATCGGCAGGATTGAAATCATCGCTCGACAAGTTGTCATCGGGATTGTTCTTTGCGTCGCGGTCACGGTTTTTCCGCTGGTCGCCACGGGGTTGGGGAGCCACTTGACTTTTTAGCTCGTCCATCTCCTTCTGCAGCGAACGTATTTGTGCGCGCATGTCGTCAATCATTTCTTCCATCACGTCGGGAGCACCTTGATGCATCAGCGGCGGCATGCCCAGATCCAGCGGTTGACCATCAAACGCCTGACTACCAAATGGCTGGCCTGCGGAACCACCGAAAGGTCGGCGGAACCAACGCAACGGTGCGTTGCCGACCTGCCCAAGCGTCACTGCAATCTGCTGCTCTTCGTCGTCACGTTGTACCGTCAAGTTGACTTTTGCACCTGGTTCAAGGTCGCGAACCTTTTCCACAAATTCGTCAATCGAAGTGACTTTGTTGTTGTCGATTTGGATCACCACATCGCCGGGGCTGAGGCCGGCCTTTTGAGCCGGGCTATTCGGGTGAACTTGCTCGATTGCGACGCCTGATTCACCGTTGTCGCGGTCCGACAATGCTACCCCCAGCCACGCTTGACGACTGTTGGGCAACGTCTTCGCTTCCGCAGCCAAGGCGACCTGCTTGGTCATTTTTTGACCACGACGCCACACGCTGACGTTGACGGTGTCTTCGGCGCTGAGTCCCTCGATGACCTGTTTCAACTCTTTCGGGGTCGATACGGTTTTGTCATTGATAGCCAGGATATAGTCGCCTCGCTCGATCCCGACTCGCTCGGCGGGACTGCCCATGACGATGTCATGGACGCACACGCCTTGGCCAGGGCATGATCCGACAAGCACGCCAAGTGCGGGAGAATCGCGGTCGATATGCTCTTCCGGATCGACTTGCGACGAGGTCGCGGAGGAGGCTTCGGAGGAGGCTTCGGGGGCGGTGGCATTTGCTGCGGCGTTTTCCTGTGTTTCTGCGGTCTCTTGTGAAAACGCAGTCGTGCCCGCTAGAGGCACCGTCACTGCACCGGCGATCAACCACGCGAGTGTTGATTTCTGGTAGGTTTTCATGGTCTTGAAATCCGTCAATGAAGAGTGAGTGGGCGAGAACAAACGATGATTTTGATCATGCAAATCACGTTCCTGATGATGGGAATCCGAAACGCAAGCGATGCGTCTTGCAACTCGCAAGCGATGGCGCTGCGTTTCCGAGCCCGCCGATCGGCTGAGCGTCACATTGGCCGCGTTTTTTCGCTCGTTGATTCCCACTTGCGCATCCCAACGTCCGCTCTGGGATTAACTATAATGTGGAGGCATCGACGTATTGAACAATTGGAATCGGGTTTGGCGGAATCGGGTTTGGCAGAATCGCTCGTGGGCGGCGTTTCGTCGATTGGATCATTTTCAGCATGAAGGTTCTCGTTGCGGAAGACAGTTCGGTGTCCCGGATGCTGTTGGTCAGTCACCTGCGGCGATGGAACTACACGGTCGTCGAGGCCGTCGACGGCGAACAGGCGTGGAATTTGTTCCAAGAGCAATCCTTCTCGCTAGTATTGACCGATTGGATCATGCCAAACATGGACGGTCTCGATCTGATCCGTCGCATCCGTAGCTCGAAACATGCCGGGTACTGCTACCTGATTTTGCTGACCTCCAAGTCTGAAAAAGAGGATTTGGTAACGGCGATGGAGTCGGGGGCAGATGATTTTCTCGTCAAACCCTGCGACCAAGAAGAGTTGCGAGTCCGGCTTCGCGAAGGGGAGCGGATCATCCGGCTGGAACAGGAATTGGCGGAGCAGAATCGGCAATTGCGAGAGACGCAGGCGGCGTTGGTCGAGAGCGAAAAACTAGCCAGCCTTGGTCATCTCGCCGCCGGAATGGCACACGAAATCAACAATCCGATCGCCTTTGTCACTAACAATCTTGCCGTGCTTCGACGCGACCTCAGTGACATCGTTCAACTGGTCGACAAGTACGAAGAAATACGCCCGTTCATTCAAGGGGCGCCCACGGCACTGCTCGAAGAACTGTCACGGCTGCAAGAGGACTGTGACATTGGGTGGTTGAGAGAACATTTGCCACAGCTGTTACACTCTTCGACCGAAGGTTTGTCACGTGTTCGCGATATCATCATGAATTTACGTGATTTTGCGAGGTTGGATCAGGCGTCGGAAGACCAATTGGAACTTCGTCTCGCCATCGAATCGACGCTGCAGGTGCTGAATCTTCAGATCCAAGAAAAGCAGATTCAGGTCCAAACACAACTCGATTCGGACGCCACGGTGCAGTGTCGACCTGATAAAATCCATCAAGTCATTTACAATATTGTGCTCAATGCGATCCAAGCGAGTGAGGCGGGATCGGTCGTGAAAGTTCGCTTGGCGAGCGATCCCGATTGGATTCGTATCGAAGTTCAAGATTACGGATGCGGGATGGATGCGCAAACCAAAAACTCCGTCTTCGAGCCGTTCTTTACAACGAAACCGGTTGGCACGGGAACGGGGCTTGGTATGGCGGTTAGCTACGCGGTGGTCCGTGACCACGGTGGCTCGATTGCCATCGAAAGTGAGTTGGGGCAGGGAACGACGGTACAAGTTAAATTGCCTCGAGTGAATCAAGGTACCGGTTAACGATATACATAGAAGCAGGCGGAACAACGAATGGCTAAGTCGCACTCGATTTTGATTGTCGATGATGAACCCGATGTACTTTTCTCGTTGACGGGGCTGTTGCGACGTGATTTCACCGTCCATACGGCCACCAGTGGGACGGAGGCGCTTCAGATCATGGAAGAGCACCCTGTGCACGTGATCATGACGGACCAGCGGATGCCGTCGATGACTGGATCCGAATTGATGCAGAAGGTGCGGAATGCTCACCCCGAAGCCATTCGAATTATCTTTACCGGGTATGCGGACACGCGAGCGGTTGTCGATGCGATCAACCAAGGCGAATTGTACCGCTATATCACCAAACCATGGGATCCCGATGATTTGCTTGAAATGCTAAAAGAAGCGGCTCTGCGGCACGACGCCATCGACGCCCAGGCGGAACTGATGCACAGTTTAAGCGACTATTTTGATGATGCCGACAGCGTCGCGGGCGCCGTCGATGACGCCAAACTTGACGACGATACGCTCGATCGTTTCAAGTCTCAAACGACGAACCTTCGTCAATCCCTGCAACGTGCAAAGGTTGATGATGAGTGATCGGCAACTAGCACCCTTGGTCGTTTTGATTGATACAGCTGCCTGTTGTTGGCATGCGGCGACTTTCGACTTGTCCGGCAATCCCATTCCGTTACTACGCAGTGACGAAGGGAATTTGGATCCGTATCTCGGACAACCGTTTGACGAGCAGATTTCGTTTTTGCGTCACCGTATCGCAGGAGTGCTGCAGCGCGGGTGCGATCGTCTGTTCGCACGCCATATGAAGGCGAGTCATTTTGTCTTGATCGCCGATGGCAACTTTCCCGAAGCCGACGAAAGTGTCACGCCACGGTTGGCCGAGCACTTTGTCCAGTGGATGATGAATCCGCCGGTGGTGTACCTGCGTGCTCCCCAAGGGTTCAACGTGCAGGACGCCGGAGATCTCGAAGTCATTGCCGGAGACTTTCCCGCAGAGATCGCGTCAATCGTCCAGCCGGGGCTATCGCAATTGGTGGCACTTCAAAACGATGCCGAATGTTGGGAGCGGATCGCCGCACCACAGCGATAAACGGTTTTTCTGTTGTGTGGTGGCCGCCCCGTGAGCCGACGGCACGTCGACGTTGTCAGCGGCACACCGCAAACCGTCCGGGCGAAGTGAGTAAAACGTTTAATTCAAACCGTGCGGCTTGCGCAAACCGCTAAAACTTTGGGCTTGTTGTGCTTTTTTGTTTCGCAACTTTTCAGTCACCTCTCTACCAACTTCGTCGGGGGAGAGGTAACTGCTGAATAGACCGGAAGAAAAACTCACTCCCAATATCCGATGTCAACACCAAAGTCTTAGCAGTCCAGGCTTGCGCCGCATCGCTACAATTGCCACGCGTTTATTGCCCAAGCGGGCCATTGGAATTATGCAGCACAACCCCTGCCGGCGATTGCAGGTACGCAATCAAATCGCGTCGCTCTGACGCAGTCAAGTGCTCCAGCATTCCTTCGGGCATCATCGACAAACTCGATCCCTTTCGCTGTTCGATACTTTCCAGAGGGACGACGACTTCATCGGTCGCGGTCCGTAGCGTCAATTGCAGTTGGTTTTCCTCGGCGATTACACCCTGCAGAATACGGCCGTCATCCAATAGTAACATCGTGACGCGATAGTTCGCGGGAACGATCGCACTCGGGTCGAGGATATTGTCCAGTAAATAGTCCAGATTCGCTCGCTGAGATCCTGTCAATTCGGGTGCCAAACCGCCTCCTTCGCCAAACAGTTTGTGGCACGATGCGCACGTCTTGGCATATACCTTTCGGCCATTGACGAGATCCGCCGCCGCCAACGATTCGGGATTGAATTCGACTCGGTACTGTTCAATCAGTTCGCGTTTGGTTTCCGAAACAGGCCTGACTTCGCCCCAGACTTCGCTCAGCCGGCGGGTGAGTTCCTTGTCATTGATCGCTTGCAATTGGCGGACAATCAATGCCGAAACATCCGTTCGTGGAATGCTGCCCTTGTCGATCGCTTCCAACAGCGGATACGCATATTCTGGCCGCATCGTCAGACTTTGAATGATCTCTTGTCGTTGTTCCGCAGTGACGTTCGGATAACGAGTGAGCAGCAACTTGGGAACGTCTTTGCCGCCAATCGATACCAATCCGCGAATCGCGGCGGTTCGTAAGTCCGCGTCGTCGAGCAGCCGTTGCAGAAGTGGAGCCATTCGCTCGGCCTTGCGAGTCAACAGGACCTGCAGGGCATCCAATCGTTGTTTCGGATCCTGGTTTGGGTCGCTCGCGATATTGCGGAAGTCCTCGATTGCGGTCGCGTCACCAAAGATCGTGCCTAGCAATTTTGCCGCGTGCCGTACTTCAACGTTTGGATGCGTTTGTAAGCGTGTGTAGGTCTCGGGCCAAGCCTCGGGCATCGTGATGTTTTTGACGCCCGCATACGCCTGAAGTGCTCCGGCTAATGTATCCAATTGCCAATCGGCCGGAACGGCGGTGCGCCACAAGGTTGCCAGACGGTCAAAGCCATCGTCCAGTGCCATCATTCGCCGAGCGATATGGCTGCGAACCAGCGGCATCGTGATCTCCGGCATCCACTGCAGCACCAATTCAGGGTGGGATGCCACCACCGGTTCGATCGCGTACCAGTTCAATGCTTCGAGCGTGGTGTCCCCTGCGTCGTTTCGGTTGGATATCAGTTGTTTCAGAATGTCACGCACCTCGTCGAAATGGCCGAGACGGATTCGCCGTTGGCATGTCGAGGCGAGCGAACGCCGGATCAGTGGAGTGGATTCTTCAAGTTCAGCGGCGATCATGTTGCGTAATTCCGCCGACCACGCGGTGGCTTCGTCCGCAGCCAATTGGATCATCCAGAAACGAACCCACTCGGGTGATTCGTTGCGAACCATTCCTGAGGCACAAATCGCATCCATTCCACCGACCGCGTACATCGCCCACAATTGGCGGACCGCTTGCTGGTCGTTTGTTGGTTTTAGCTCGGTCAGCAGACCTGCGATCTCGCTTCTCGCCTCGGGATCCGCCGCTCGTTCTTGCAAAATTCGCCGTGATTGGCGGACATTCCACTCATTCGTGTCAAACTGCATGGCAACCAGATCAGCATGCGACGCGGTCGCCAGATTAAGTTGGTTTCGTTTTGCTTCTCCATAGACCACGCGATAAATGCGGCCATTGGATTGGTCGACCACTTGGTAGTTATGGCACTCGCCGGTGTCACTCCAATCGGTAAAGTACAATCCGCCATCGGGACCACACTTGACCGAGATCCCGCGAAACCAGGGATCATTGGCGAGTGCAAAATCGCGTGCGTGATGGGCTACGTAGCCAGCTCCTTCACGCTCCAAAATGTCTCGATTCAACCGACTGCCGTGAATGTTGCACATGAAAACGTTGTTGCGATATTCCGCTGGGAAATTGTCTCCCAGATAGATCGCACAACCCGAGTGAGCGTGCCCACCGCCAGCGTCGTCGTGAGCTTCACCGGACCGCGATTCGGTCCAGTGACCTCCGCCCCAGTGGATATGGTCAGCACAGCTTGGCAGCAACGTGTAGGCATAGGGATTCAAATCCTGGCCAAACATTCGGTCATAGTGGGCGCCGGGAACAACGTGAAACAGATGCTTGATCACACAATTCGTGATAAAAGCTTGGCCGAAATCGTCGAAATCGAGTCCCCACGGATTCGTGGTGCCACTGGCGACAACATCGAACGTTTTGCGAGTTGGATGGTATCGCCACACGCCACAATTCATGCGTGTACGTTTCTCGTCTGGCGTTCCCGGGGCTCCGATCTTCGAGTTCGATAAGATGCCGTTGCAGCCGTACAGCCAGCCGTCGGGGCCCCAAATCAACCCGTTAAACACGTTGTGTTTCGCGTTCAGATCCCAACCATCTAACAGTACTTCCGCAGGCCCGTCGGGGCGATCATCGCCATCGTGGTCCGGAACGAAAATCAGGTTCGGAGTGGCCGTTAACCAAACGCCGCCAAACCCCAGCTCGATTCCCGTCAGATTGGCTCCATTGTCAAGAAACACGCTCCGCTTGTCGTGCACGCCGTCGCCGTCGGTGTCTTCGTAAATCGCGACGCGGTCATTCCCGGTGCCATCAGTGCTCCAACCGGGATAGGACAAACATTCCACCACCCACATCCGTCCTCGCGCATCGAAGGTCATCGCGATCGGTTGCACGACATCGGGTTCCCCCGCAAACAGCGTGACTTCGAAGCCGGGCGGAAGCGTCATCTGCTGTGCCGCCAACGATGCGGGCACCGGAGCGGCGGTGGGTTCGCTCGCGAAAGTGAGTCCCGACCAAAAAACGAACGCTATCGAGACAAAATTGCGGATCACGCCACGACGTTTCATACTCTCGCCCACATTCCTAAAGCGTTTATAGTACAACTAGAAGTCTATAGTGTATCTCCGCTCTCGCTACCTGCCTCCCCCATAGCGAACAATTGGGGAAATCGCTGTCGTTTTCCGCTCTCTTTGGAATTCGCGGGAAACATGACGCTTCTCAATGTCATTGAATTATGAATCGGAATTTTTCGCATGAGACATGGCCTACTGCTTGGAATCCTTGTCGGTTTGACGATGTTTATTGGCGCTGCGGTCAACGCGCAAGAGACTGCGTCATGGCGTTACGCGCCTGAGTTGCTGAAACCGTTTTGGAACAGCGGTGTCGTCGAAGACGAGTCGGTACTATTCCTTCGCGAAAACCCGACCGAGGTTGCCGTTGGTAAGGTGTTGTTTCCGATCAAAGAGATCGTTTCAGTTCAAGGTTCGTCCGGCGAGATCACCTACGAAGCGGGAGTCGACTATCGCTTTGAACCTGGATCTCGCGAGTTGATCATTCCGGTGGGATCGCGAATTGTGACAAGCACTCCGTCGGATCTGCGGCGTCCCGCCAATTCTCAGCGGCATCGATTGACGCACCGTGACGGCAACGGAGAAATCCTGTTTGGCGCTACGCTCGAGTATCATCAATTGCAGACGCTTGTGACCTATGAAAAGATGAGTGACGATTGGCCGATACAGATGCCTACGTTTGATTCCGCCGTCCTGCCCAGCACGCTAAGAAAACTTCATGACCGCGAACCGCTCTCGGTCGTGTTGCTGGGCGACAGCATTTCGACCGGCTGCAATGCGTCAGGTTGGGGCAATGGGGCTCCCTATCAACCGGCATACCAAGACCTGTTGGTGCAACATCTGCGTGCTCATTACCAGACCGAGGTGACGTTGAACAACTTGTCCGTCGGAGGCACCTCGACTCCTTGGGGGATCACGATGATCGACAAGGTCGCCGAACATCAGCCGGACCTCGTGATCCTGGCCTTCGGCATGAACGATTCTGCGGGCCGCACTGCCAAGGACTATGGCCAGAACGTGGCCACCATGATTGCCAGCACGCGTGCCGAGTTGCCCAAGGCTGAGTTCATTCTGGTCGCATCGATGCTGGGGAACCGAGACTGGGTCACACTGAAGCATGAGGTGTTTCCCGAGTATCGCGACGAACTAGCGGCACTTCGCCAGCCCGGCGTCGCGCTAGCGGATATGACCAGTGTCTGGGATGAGTTTTTCAAACGGAAGAAGGATGCCGATCTGACCGGCAACGGTGTCAATCATCCCAACGATTTTGGCCACCGCGTCTACGCCCAAATCCTTTCCGCCCTGTTGATCGATCCCGGTTTTGTTACAGCAAAAACGAAATAACAGCACGGTCGAGATGGTTCGTGTCGAAATCATTCCCGATTATCCAATCCTTGATTCTCGAAGTGCAGGAAAAAGCGTCGGTGCAGGAAAAAGTGTCGGGACGCATTTTACATCTTCTGCTCAGCGCGTAACTTCGTTGGAGTGCGTTTTCCGGGGCCGCATAGAGTGGACGCAGGGTCTGGACGCGTGGCGATGGACTCGATTGAAGTGGCATGACCATGGCGCGAGCCTCGTTTGTCACTCCAGCGAACCATTTGCAGTTCGTTGACATTTTGCAGTGCGTTGTCGTTGAGTGGATCGTTGCGGCGCTGAGACCGCTTCGGCAACCAGGGGGCGGCAAGGGGAAAGGAGCTTTGATTCGGGGACTGGTTTACCACTCTATCGGGAAAACGATCCCCAATCCAATTGTTCGGCACGTCTGATGTAGCTTGCCCAAAAAGCAATTCGCTTAACATACCGTCACACGTTCATAATGCGTTGATCGTTATGGATCGGGAAGCTTTTGAAGCGACGTTGATAAATGTGCCATTCGCCAGCACTGCCGTAATTTGCATGCAGGCACATGGTATGCGTCAGCGAGACCCAGCGTAAAGGATTGCTCATTCCGCCGTGCTCCTTCGGCCAGAGTGCAGAGATAACGGGCCCGTGAGTCGGCGGTTTCTCTGATCCATGGCAGTAGCCACAGGCCCGTTTTAGTTCCCCGCTCCCTGTTTCTTCTCAGGGGGCATCGCCAAACCGATGCATCAGACTGCCGGCTGCGCAACGAGAGTATCACAATCTGCGACAAGGGTACCGGTCGGGTGCCGCTCACGAAAAAAATGGAGATATCTCGAGTGTGATCGTCGTGTTTGGCACGCTTTTTTGTTTCCCTCAAAACCGAATTGTCCTCTCAATCGGCATCAATTCTCACTGTCGCAACTGGCCGTTTGATTCATCAGAGTAGGGGCGTCGAGTTGTTCATCCCGAGCTGCAAGCTGCGAGGCAGCGTTTCCAACTGGTGTTTTCAGTTGTCGCTAAAGTGCACTTGCAATTTTTACCGAACAAATCCTTAAATTGACGGGAGATTGCCCCCCGTTGTTTGTTGACAATGGCTTGGCATCCCGCGATAGTGTCAAGTTACCTATGGATTGTTGTGAGTGAATTTGATGTTTTTTGTCATGCTTCCTTCTCACTCACCTTTTCTCTTTTTTTAGTTCTCAGTTGGAGATTTGTATCATGAGTTCAGTGGTTGAGAGAGCTGCGCGGCGACGCGGTTTTACGCTCGTTGAGCTGCTCGTCGTAATTGCGATTATTGGTGTATTGGTCGGGTTATTGTTACCTGCGGTGCAAGCGGCTCGAGAAGCTGCACGTCGTATGAGTTGCAGTAACAATATGAAGCAGCTGGGGTTGGCGATTCATAACTACCACAGTGCGTTCAACGGAATGCCTGTGAATGGGGGCGGGACGGATAACACTGCGGGCAGTAGCACGACCCAGAATGGCAATGCGGGCAATGGACGCCGGATTAGCTGGTTGATTCCGATTTTGCCTTACATTGAGCAGCAGTCACTGTGGGAACAGATTTCTAACCCCATGGATTCCGATGGTGACGGAACCATCAATTATCCCGCAATGGGGCCTCGTGCATGGGACAGAAACTACACTCCATGGATGACCAATGTGGGCTCCTACCGCTGTCCTAGCGATCCTGGCACAGGGGCGCCTGCGATGGGACGCACGAACTACGCCTGCTGTTATGGCGATGGGATGCACTTTGCCGATGTCGGCCCCCTGAATGCATCCAACGGCTTTTACTATGAAGATGGCGGTCGGGCCAATCATGTCAATCAGTCGCTGCGAGGTGCCTTCGTTTTCCGCTGGACTGTCAATGGGATTAGAGGGCTTGGTGAAGGCCGTTCACGAGGTCCGATGCAGTTTCGCGATATTACTGATGGTTTGAGTAACACGATCATCATGGGTGAAATTGCTACCCATGTTGACCCCAAGCGGGTTTCTACCGATGCGGCCGTCGGACCAGGGTTTCGACCATTGGGTGAAGATCCCGGCTGGGCAGATACCACCGGTGCGAAAGACCCCGCCCGACCTATGTTCTGGGCATCAGGTGTTGACACGATCGTCCAGAACTTACATTCAAGTTATGGCCGAGGGTTTCGTTGGGCCGACGCAGCGACAGTCTATACGGCTTTCAATACGATTCTGCCGCCGAACCGCGAAATGGTGATGCCAAACCGTTCCGATTCTGCTTGGGCGCTCGCTCCACCTAGCAGTAACCACCAAGGAGGCGTCCACGTGGTGTTCGGAGACGGGGCAGTCAAATTCATTACCGATAGTATCGAAGCCGGTAATTCACACGCCGAGGTTATCTGGGCCAGTAACAGGCCTGGCGAAAAATCTCCCTATGGACTTTGGGGAGCGCTCGGCACGCGAAACGGCAAAGAAACCGTGCAAATGGATTTCTAATCCGTTTGACACGCTCTCTTTGACAGCCTTTGCCGATAGTGCTCAAACGCTTGCCCGTTGGGCACTGTCGGCCCTTTTTAGCCGTGATCACGATCCTGGTGATCACGATGACTCGATGCAACGTGCGTTATCCATCAGTGCGAACGTTGCAGATCCGTGTCTTTCACTGCTTCGCCAGCAAAGCTTCTAGCGGTGCGGTGAAGTGGCGTAGAGTGCATACCCAAGCAACGGGTTTGTGCTTTCATTTTCAAAGAAGGTATACGAAAAAAGAGATCGGTCCATCGTGATCTGGATCTGTGTGGTCCGCTGTCGAATGGTAACGTCCACCTATGGTTGCATTCAACAGACGGCGGTCTATCGGTTGTTCGGATACCTTCCACCTTTCCCTTCTTTTTTCAGTATGGTAATCATCATGAAACAATTGACTAACCTGTTGCGTCAAGTTCCTGTCGCACTTCTTTTGACTCTCGTGATCGTTTCGTTCGCGGGTTGTGGTTCGTCGGGCAATACCGTTGTCGAGTCCAACGAAGGGGCGATGACCGAGCAAGAACTCGAAGACTACGAACAACAAATCAACCAACAAGAGCAGAACTATCAAGACCGATATCGATAGTT
This sequence comes from Novipirellula rosea, assembly GCF_039541335.1. Lineage (NCBI taxonomy): Bacteria > Pseudomonadati > Planctomycetota > Planctomycetia > Pirellulales > Pirellulaceae > Novipirellula > Novipirellula rosea. The sequence goes on from NZ_BAABGA010000114.1 coordinate 40,127, forward strand.
TGCGTTGGTTACGGACCAGTGCATCCAGAGCAGTCGCGGCGTCTTGAGTGCCGTCGTCGGCGAACTGGGGTGTATTGCTCCACTTAATTGCATTGGAAATGTCTAGCACGCCAGCGGTGGCGCAATAGATCGCGCCACCGCTAGGCTGCTTACGCTTTCATTGAGGCCCCTTAGCAGAACTGCTTGACGGCTTGTTGATTTAGTCCAAATACGAATTGCAATGGTGAGCCGTGGGCCGTAAGGCACCGGGTACCGCGTGGGACCCGGCCGCTGACGCGTCACGGCTCAATAAATCAACAAGTCGTTGAGGAGCTCCGGAATGAGCCGAATCGATCCGAGCCGCGAAACGACTTCCCAATGGCGAGTAAATCAGCGAACCGCCGCTTACACTCCACGCTATCTACGACCGTTTACGCCAGATTCGTGAAGTGGTTGCCAACCTCGCCCGAGATCCCGAACCACTGCGAGCAGCAAACTTGGACACGCCCCTGCCTCGTCCGACCTTTGGTCGCAGGTGTAAGGCGTTGTGTCTGTTAGCCCCCGTCGTTTTGGTGAGCCGAACACGCGTGTGCGGTCGCGGGCCGGCTGAGCCATTGCCATCACGCTCCGACGCGTTCGTTTTGATTTTGCGCTTTTGTGTTTAGGGGCAATGCCCCAGAAGTTTACCTAGACAAGCCCAACGGGCTGGGGCCAAGAAAATCAATGAATTGTAGGGCGACGGCCCGGCTGTTTGCTCTTCTGCTTACCTGCTCATACTCAAAGGAGAGAGGATTCAATGCGAAATTGGCTTGCGATGCTCTGGCTTTCGGTTCTTCTTGTTTTTCAAATTCTCTTTGGCGTTCCTGCCGCCGCGCAGCGGACCACGCAGGATGACTCGGCATCGACGGCGTCTTCTGTTTCCAAACAATTGCTTGCCTCGCAGACCTGGCCCGTGTTTCGCTCCAAATCAGCTCCCTCGCGTGAATTAAATGTTTCAACAATTCTTCGATACACTAATGCGACGCGAATTCTAAACCCAGATGAAGCTGTCGCCGGTTTGGTCATGTTGTGTACGGATCAAGGACGCCCCGTGGCAGCCATTCAGGTTTATGCATGGGATGGTAAGGTCTGCCACGAACTCGATTTATTGGCTCGTCAACCCAGCTATACCGCATCCTACGAAAAACGGGTTGGTTGGGAACCGAAGCAGATCGCCGTCGCTTATCGCAGGCTGCCGGGTGTGTCCTCTCCGAGCACCGAGGCTAATCGTCGCTTGAGTGAAATGAAGAGTTACGCTCGCCGTTTTGTTTGCACCTTGACGGGGTGGGAACCGGATGACTCAGACCGCCAGACACTGCGTTTGTTGCCTCGTCCACTCTATCGTTATGAAATCTCCGATTCGAGTATGGCTCTGGGAAGCTTCGACGGTTGCGTCTTTGCCTTTGCCCAGGGTACCGACCCCGAAGCGTTGCTGTTGATCGAAGCCGTACGCGATTCAGAGGGAGAACACTGGGAATATGGCTTTTCTCGTGCTACATCCGGAGGACTTGAGGCAACTCTAGGCGGTGCTCAAGTTTGGCACGCAGAAAAGTATCCGGCTATGCATCCGCAGTTGCCCCATTTCAATTACGAGCGGCCGCTTCAAGCAGAATAAAAGCGATCGGACCCGTCGTTCTTGTAAGCGTTCTGTCCCACTGAAATTGCAAGATCTGCGTTCACTTCGCCTTTCCTGTCCGCTGTGGGGGTGGCCATTCCGCGATCACGCCGTTTGTCGAGGAAACGCATTTGTATCGGTCAATAGGTTATCCTGTTTGCCGTTCAAAAACTTTTGCAAACACGAGATGGAATCGGCGATGAGTTCGAAGCAACATGTTCCCGCGACCGACATCACCCAGCTCGAAGAACTGATCAGCCGTCCGACGGAGGCGGTGATCTCGACGATGTTGCATTTGTCGGGCGATATCATCGTGCTCGGTGCCGGTGGAAAAATCGGGCCGTCGCTTGCCCGCATGGCCAAGCGGGCTTCGGATCAAGCCGAGACGACACGACGTATCATTGCGGTCTCTCGCTTCTCGGATTCTGCGAGCCGGAAGCGGCTGGAAGAATTTGGAGTCGAAACGGTCCAGGCGGATTTGCTCGATGCGGATCAGTTGAATGGACTGCCGGACGCAGAAAACATCCTTTACCTGGCGGGGCACAAGTTCGGAGTGACCGATAATCCGTCGCTCACTTGGGCGATGAATAGCTATTTGCCGGGAACCGTGATGCAGCGTTATCGCGATAGCCGCGTCGTTGCCTACTCGACCGGTTGCGTCTATGGACTGTCCGATTTGGTTCACGGTGGTGCGGTCGAAACCGATCCACTTAATCCAACGGACGAATACAGCATGAGCTGCGTGGGACGCGAACGGATGATTGAATATTTCAGTAGAACCAACAGCACGCCCACGTCGATTTTGCGGCTGAATTATGCGGTGGAGCCTCGCTATGGCGTCTTGGTCGATATCGCCAAGATGGTGCTTGCCGAGCAGCCGATCGATGTCACCATGGGGCATTGCAATGTGATCTGGCAGGGTGACGCCAATGCGATGGCGTTATCATCACTGGCCAATGTCAGCAGCCCGCCTTTTGTGGTGAACCTTGTTGGCCCCGAACTGCTGAGTGTCCGCGGGATCGCAGAATCATTCGGAGAATTGTTCGACAAACCAGTGCGTTTCGTTGGCACAGAGTCATCCTCCTGTCTGCTCACCAATGGGCAACGCTGTCACGAGATTTTCGGATATCCCGAGGTGCCAGTGCAAAAGGTGATCCAGTGGACGGCGGATTGGATATCACGCGGTGAACCCACGCATAACAAACCGACGGGGTTTCAAGTTCGCGACGGCCAATATTGACTCGCAACTCAGTGTTCACCCGAGTACCCGTCCCGCAATTCCACAGCACCGATAGAACCGATGGCTCAAACACTGGCACCTGCGATCCGCCAATTGCTTCTCGATGGAATCGCGATTCCAGCCTGCCCGCTGGCGTTGACGTCGGATCGGCGTTTCGATCCGCGTCGTCAACGAGCCCTGCTTCGCTATTACGCCAGCGCGGGGGCCGGCGGCGTTGCCGTCGCAGTCCATACGACTCAGTTTGAAATCCGCGATCCGCAACACGGATTGCTGCGGCCGGTACTCGAATTGACCGCCGAAGAATTGCAAAACACGCAGCAACTTCATGGCCGACCCATCGTGCGGATCGGGGGCATCGTCGGGCAAACCGAGCAAGCGATCGAGGAGGCTCAGTGGCTGCATGATTTGCAGTACCACGTGGGGCTACTCAGTTTGGCGGGGCATGCCGGTCGCAATCTCGACGAACTGATTTCGCACTGCCAGCGTGTTGCCGAAGTCATTCCGTTGATGGGGTTCTATTTGCAGCCTGCCGTGGGCGGTGTGGAGTTGCCGTACGCGTTCTGGCGACGCTTCGCTGAAATCGAAAACGTGGTCGCAATCAAAATCGCTCCTTTCAGCCGTTACCAGACGCTTGACGTGGTCAGCGCGGTGATCGATTCCGGACGCGAGGATATCGCGTTGTACACCGGAAACGATGACAACATTGTGTGCGATTTGTTGACCGAGTTTGTATTGCCGACGGCGCAGGGAGAGAAGCGGATCGCATTCTCCGGCGGGTTGCTTGGTCACTGGGCGTGCGGGACCCAGCAAGCGGTTATGCTGTTGGAGCGTTGCAAGCAGATCCGCAGGTCGGGGGCCATTCCCGCAGAAATGATGACCGAGGCGGCTCAAATCACGGATTGCAATGCAGCATTATTTGATGCCGCCAACGGATTCCGAGGCTGCATCGCGGGGATTCACGAGGTGTTGCGGCGACAGGGATTGCTCGAAGGAACGTGGTGTTTGAATCCCAACGAAACCTTAAGTCCTGGACAAGCCGACCAGATAGACCGAGTCTATCAAGCGTATCCCCACATGAATGACGACGCGTTCGTCGCCGAGCATCTCGATGTGTGGCTCAGCTAGCCCTGGCCAACCGGATCCCCCGTAGTGGATTTTGCTAAAAATCCTTCGATCGTGGGCTTCCGAAGTCGTCTCCAAAGTCAGTCTTTGATGACGGTTGACGGTTCAATCTGGGCCGCCAAAATATTGCTTCCACGTCCCCTTCGCAGGCTTTCTCTGCTGCCTTTACTCATCGTAAAACAGCTTTCCTGGTTCCCATTCTTCTCTACCATCGACACGGATCAAGACCGATAACGGCGGCATGGATGTGACTGCAACAATCTGTGTTCATCAGCGTTCATCTGTGGTTCAAAAAAATGAGGTGTGCAAGGCTCCGATTCCCAGTTCTTACTTAAAGACGAAACCGCAGATGGACACCGAGTAATTCTTTGACGCGCCGCGATCCATTTAACAACCTTGGAAACGGCTATAGCAATGAAAGCGGTTTGATAATTGATTCACTTGCATGAATTGCCCATTTGTAATGGGCACAAACACTCAGCGGTCGCGTGGTTGGGGTATAATTTGGCGATCAAAATTATCACGCAGTATCGTTTTCTCGGAATGCAACATGAAGAATCTTACAAAATCGAAGTCAAACGCCTCCAGCATCCACCGTCCGGCGCTCACCCGGCGACAGCTTCTAAAATGCGGCACCGCAGCGACGGTGGGAGTCATCGGTTGTCCCGCAATCGTTCGCAGCGCGTCCCTCAATTCGAAGTTGCAAGTGGCATGCATCGGCGTTGGTGGCATGGGCGCGCGGACGATGGAGAGTGTCGCGTCCCATCCCAAGGTTCAGATTACAGCACTGTGTGATGTCGACTCGAATTACCTGGATGCGGCCTCACGCAAACACCCCGATGCCTCTCGACATCAAGATTGGCGAGAATTGTTGGCTGACCATGCTGACAAATTTGATGCCGTTACGATTGGCACACCCGACCACATGCATGCCGCGCCCGCCGTTACCGCCATCCGTGCAAAAAAGCATATGTACTTGCAAAAACCGATGGCGAGTACACTGCATGAATGCCGCGTGATCACGACAGAGGCGGCTGCGGCTGGCGTTGTCACGCAGTTGGGAAATCAAGGTCGCTCGAGTATCGAGAGTCGGCACACGGTCGAACTGATTCGCAGTGGCGTCGTCGGCAAGATCAAGGAGGTGATCTTGTGGGAGAACAAGAAACTTAGCTGGTGGCCCAAGAATACCGACATCAGCGGCCGTGCTGACGCGGTCCCCGCCAGCTTGAATTGGGATCTTTGGTTAGGCGTGCAAACGCCTCGACCTTACTTCGCGAACACCTACCATCCGCAAACGTGGCGTGCTTGGTATGGGTTTGGTGTCGGCGAAATGGGCGACATGGGCTGCCACCATTTCGACATCAGTTTTGATGCGTTGAAGTTGACTGCACCACTTCGCGTGCGTCAGTTGACTCCGATTACGACCGGACCTCTTTGGGGAAAGCAGCGGCAGGTGGAACTCGTCTTTCCGGGCAGCGATATCACCGCCAGCGACACCGTCAAGGTGACGTGGCATGACGGCGAAAAACGACCTGATGCGAGCCGGATTCCATTGCCATCGGGAATCGACACGTTGCCGGAATCGGGCGCATGCTGGATTGGCGAAACAGGCACGATATTTAAGAACTATCGCCGAGGAATGCCGGTTGTCTTGCCCGAAGCGAAGTTTGCCGCCGACAAGAATCCGACTCATTTGACCAAGCAAGATCACTACCATGATTGGGTCGATGCCGTCATCGAAGGCCGCAAGGCGTGTGGCGACTTTAGCCATGGAGGCCCGCTGACGGAGGCCGTCTTGGTCGGCGCGATGGCCGATCGAGTCAGCACGGATTGGCTTCACTGGGACCGCGACAGCCAAACGTTCACCAATAGCCCGGAAGCCACTTCACTCGTCTCGCGAGCCTATCGAGATGGATGGAGCATCCCAGGTCTCGGCTAACCCGCCGGGCGGCGAAGCAAGAGATTGCAGGTGCGATTGTTTTTGACAAGGACTGTCGTTCGCAGTCCTTCTAGAAACGGAGTGTTTCTAGAAACAAGGCGTTGTCCAGCAGATGACACGGATCCGGTGAAGGCAGGGTGCGATAAATCGATTCGCACAACGGCTCCGTCTGACTCACTACGTGTTGACTTGACTTGAATGTGAGAAGGCGTCCATTTGGAGGACTGAAAGTAAGTCTTCTTCGTGAAACAACGTTACTGGTCTCCTTTCTGTAGTGCCAATCGCATCACAAAAAATTTGCCAGAGTCGAATTAGATTGCGTTCGCGTCAAATGGTTGCGTAACGATGTGTTGGTTCGTATCCTAATCAAAGCGTTTGGCTCGATATTCATCACTTTGAGGTGGTCAAGGCCAGACGCCCCCAATTTTGATAGGTCAATTTAAATGAAGTTTTTGCTTAGCACTTTGTTATTGTCTTCCGTGTTTGCGGTCGTTGGTTGCGATAGCGGTTCGTCGAGCAGTGTGGTTGTAGATAAGGATGCCCAAGCGATCGCTGACTATGAGGCGGCACAAGCACAGTCGCAGAAAGAAATCGAAGAGGCCGAAAAAGCCGCAAAGAAACCTGCTAATTAATTAAGCCAGCACGTTTCATCGTATTCTTGCAGCAACAAAAAACCTCAGCTCCCATAAAGGGGACTGAGGTTTTTTAATTTGTTCTTCTTTAGCTGGGCAGCGAGTCACACGCGACTTCGTGTTGACTCCTGTTCAGCTAAAACTCGCTGCTGATGACTTCTTTGGAAGCTCGCGTGCCGAGTGCGCCCCACAATCCATAAGGACTCTTCGAGCCTGGTGCCCGCGCGCCAGTTCCGCCGTCAACAACATTTCCGATTGTTTGATCGCCTGATTCGATCGAATCGGTGATGAACTTCACAGCGCCATCGCCCATTAGCACGTGAGTACCACCTTGGTGACGGCTCGATGTCGATGCCGACATGTTTCGATCCCATGAACTCATCCCACAGATTTCGGAGTTGGGTGGACGAATCGTTGTGAATTGCCCAAAGACAGGGAACGCGTCTGCCCAATGAAATCCACGACCATCTCCCGAGCCATCGGTGCCCACTGCCCAGAACTGTGGGCGGTTTGGATCAATACCCGGTTGGGTGTTGCGGCAATACAATGGGTCGGCGATGAAAGGCGATGCGTTGCTGTTGCCCGCAAGACGTCCACCGATGGTACGAACGTCCTTGTCGCCTAAGTCGGTGGCGATTTCGCCCATCGCAATGGTGTTCGCCGTGCCATCGAGAATGTCACGGAATCCCAGTTGCAAACCGAGGTGGAAAACCCCACGACCGCTCGCTCGGCTCCGCTGTGCAGTACCGCTAGAGGGCTGGTAAGGCAAAACACTGCCCGGCTTGTTCAAATATCCGTCACGGTTGTTTTGCGCAGAATCCCCCGTGCAAACAACATAATTCGTACGCCCCAAGGCCGGCAAACCGGTTCCGGGATCGCTCGGGCAACGCAATCCTGCGATTTCGGTCACCCAAGGGATATACTGAATTTGCCCCGGTGTCGGACCCATGGCCGGCCAAGGAATCGTGCCCCCAGGGTTGGTCGTCGTGGAACCATCGGTACGCCCCAACATTGGATTGCTGATCTGCTCCCACAAGGCTTGTTGCTCCATGAAAGGAGTCAGGCCCACGAGTGCACTTAACCGCATGTTGGTCGCATTATCCATGTTGATCCATGCGTTTTGCGGGGTCGGGGGGTGAGTTCCCGTACCGTGCATGGGCAATTTGTTATAAGCAGCGTGGTAGTTGTGCATTGCCAACCCCAACTGCTTAAAGTTATTACTGCAGCTCATTCGGCGCGCTGCTTCACGTGCCGCCTGAACGGCTGGCAACAAGAGTCCAACCAGGACTCCAATAATAGCGATAACAACAAGGAGTTCGACGAGCGTGAATGCCGCTCGCCGAGAAATTCGCTGAACCATCTACCTACCTTTTCACGTATGGGACAATTAAAAAATACAAAACCGAAGTTGGAATGCGTAAACCGCAAGAACAATCCGTGCTCAAATCGGCAATACAATTTGCTATTTGTGCGATTGTATGTCTGCCTAAATTATCTTCTATACAGACGTATCCCACAATACCTAGTTTCTTGTGGGAAGTTTTTTCCCTTTACTCGAGTCGACGATCGGTTGTGTGTGAACACCTCTGTTGCTGGTAAGTTTCGGTACGTCAAGGTTTCACATGGATGGTTTCTTCGACTCGCCTTTCTGCTTGGTGGTGTTGTCACACTCACTGTAGGGTGTGCAGACCCGAGTGCCGTCCCTTCGCAAGAACCGCAAGAGACTGTCTCTGGGGGGGAGGCGTCGTTAGCTCAGATGCAGGTTGCCTCGCAGCAACAACGCTGGAACGATGCCTGGAAGCATGCAGATGAGGTTTTGATCGCCCATCGGAACGATCCCGAAAAGATCGAGTTCGTTGCCCAGGTGGCGTTCAATTCAGGACGGCACTCCGAGGCGGCGGACTTGCTCGTCGAGGCCGCAAGGGTGGATCGTTGGGCGTCCGATGGACGGACTCAGCACGCGTTGACGGCACTGCTTAGTGTTGGACGGTTGTTTGAGGGGGTTGATCTGTTGCGGACTGCGGTCAAGCAGTCACCCGAGAAAAACGTGCTCAGGCGAACGTTATTTGATCTTCTGATCGCCACCGAACAGCATAGCGAAGCGGCGGTGCATCGCCGCCATTTGATCCGTTCACGGGACTTTGATTTGGATCTCTTGCTCGCCGCCTCTTCTTACGAGCGGCGGACCGAAGAGATCGCCTCGCTCGATCAAATGGTGTTGCGAAATCCAGGGGACTTGCGTCCGAAAATAGGAGCCGCGAAACAGCATCTTGACCAGGGACGGAACGATCAGGCCATCGCTTTGCTTCGCTCGATTACACAGAAGCACGCCGACTTCGTTGCCGCTCACGTTTTGCTAGGGAGGGCGCTCGTGCGGGTGGGGCGTTACGACGATCTAATCACTTGGTCAGAGTCGATCCCGGATGCGGCACATGCCGATTCTGACTTTTGGTTGACGATGGGCGATTGGGCAAGTCAAGAAGGCGACACGAGAACGGCACTCGCAGCGTATGGTCAGGCCGCGAAGATCGGCGGTGATCGCGTGGGCCCCTGGCAAAAACTCGCATCCCTGGTCGCAGGCGAATCGGGGCTCAGCAGAGATGTCTCCTTGATTAAAAATCGAGCGGATTTACTAATGCAATTGCGGCAGGATTATGCCGAAGGCAACACACGAGGAATCGACTCGCCCGAGACTGCACTTGCGATCGCAAAGACGACTCAGGATTTGGGATGGTTGTGGGAAGCCGAGGCGTGGACGGCGGTCGGGTTGACGATGAACGCTGTGACCGGTGAGCAAAAAGCAAAATTGGAACAACGGCGAGGTTCCATCATCGCTCAACTGCGGAACCAGTCGCCTTGGGACACCGAAATCGAAAACGTGACTTGGGATTGGTTGCCAGCGATCAGTGCTGGCGACGCGCTCGCGAAACTTGGCGGTCGTCGGACCTCGATCGAGTCAGCAGAGACGGCTTCACTTGGTGGCGGAACTGAGACGACTGGCATGCGGTTGCAATTCGCAAATGAAGCCGATCAGCGAGGTTTATCGTTCTTCGGACGCGCCGCAGATGACTTGAGTGAGCCGGGGGTACTGAATTCGCAGATGCTCGGGTGTGGTGGCGGTACAATCGATTACGATCTCGACGGATGGCCGGACGTGTACTTAGCCAACGCCGGTGGGACGCCGAAGCAAGAGGACTCCGCTGCAGGTGCAATGTTTCGCAATCGTGACGGATTTTTCCATGATGTCTCACGCAGCGGTGGCTTGATCGATCGTGGCTTTGGAACTGGTGTTTGTGTGGGGGATGTGAACGAAGATGGTTTTGACGATCTGTTGGTATTGAACTACGGTCGCAATCGGATCTGGATTAACAACGGGGACGGCACCTTCAACGATCATTCCGAGCGACTGCTGCCTGACGATGCTGTCTGGTCGACGAGCAGCGCGATTGCCGACATCAATGCGGATGGGCTGTGCGACATTGTGATCGCTAATTACTGTGCTGGGTTAGAGCCAGCAACATTGCACTGCCGCGTCGCCAATACCGACTTTATCCGCTCCTGTTCCCCAAACCAATTTCCGAGCGAACCTGATCATTTTTATGCGGGAACACCCGAGGGGCGGTTCATTGACGCGAGCGAGTCATGGAATGCCAAACCGGCGATTCTCGGTCGCGGTCTCGGGGTGGTTGCTGGCAGCTTTGACAACGTCCAGGGAATCGACGTCTTGATTGCCAACGACATGACGACCAATCACTACTGGAGTGCCACGACCAAGGGAGAATCGTTTCAGTTCAATGAGTCGGGATCGATTCGCGGCGTCGCGGCGGACGGGCAATCCCGATCTCAAGGTTCGATGGGCATCGCGGTTGCCGACTTTAATGATGACCAGATCGCAGACTTCTACGTCAGTAATTATGAGCACGAATACAACCTTCTTTCACTCTCGCAAGACGCCATTGGTTGGCGTGACCAGACGTCGATCATGCAGCTGGCCACGCCGACGATGCCATTGGTAGGTTTCGGCACTCAAGCGATCGACTTTGGCAACGATGGTAGCCGTGAATTGATTGTGACCAACGGGCACGTCGATGATTACCAGGCTGTTGTGCCTGCGTCGCGTTACGCTCAACCGATCGAGTTGTTCTCCCAGGATTCCAGCGGGCGATTTCATTCGGTGCGGGAGTCGATCGAGTGTGAATATTTCCAGTCGCCGCACATTGGACGTGCCTTGTGGACAATCGATGCGAACCGCGACGGCAAGACGGATGTCTTGGTGACTCACCAATCTGAACCCACCGCGTTGTTGGTCAATCGTACCGAATCGAAGCACGCCTACGTTTGCTTTCGCTTGGTTGCGAAACAGGATAGCCGAGCGGCGGTCGGAAGCGTCATTAAAATAAAAACGCAGAATGGGAAAGCTCAAGAGACCGCATTTTTGACCAGCGGCGATGGTTATCTGTGCAGCAACGAACGATGCGTTCGATTCGGACTTGGCGACGATCATGCCGATGTTCGTGCGGAGGTACGATGGCCAAGTGGCAAAATACAGGTGTGGTCCTCGTTGGCGGTTGATCGAGAATGGTTATTGATCGAGGATGAGGAAGCGTTTCCATTGGATCATAAACGGTGATTGCTCCCGATTTCGCCTGCCCCCGATTTCGTCTGGCCCCAATTTCGCCTGCACAACGACGCCGAATGAATTGTTCGCCTGCATTCATTCCTTAGGATCAAACATGGCTGTGATTAAATCATTCAGAAGCACGAACGGTACTGGGATCGCAACTGCAATTGCTTTGCTGATTTTGTTCGGTGGAATTGCTTTGACGACATTGGGATGTCGTCGTGAAGAACAAGAGACGCTCGCTGCCTCGGCACCCACAAGCACCAACGCGATTACCGCTTTCTGCTCGGATTGTCATGCTTTCCCCAACCCGAAAAGTTTTGACAAGGAACGCTGGCAGGAGGAAGTCGAACAAGGCATTCGGATCTATCGGCAATCGGGACGTACCGATCTGGTGATACCTGACCTTGCATCCACGGTTGAATTCTTCCGTGTCGATGCACCCGATGAAATTACCATTCCGATGCCCAGTCGCGTCGCGGACGAGCGTTTTATCGAGCGTGAGATCACATGGGAGGGTGCAGTGAAACCCACGTCGATATCAAGCGTCCGCGTGCTCAATGAACATGGGCAACGGCCGCGCATGTTACTGACCGACATGTGGACCGGGGCTCTGTCGCTCGGCGAGGCGGCCGAGGGATCAATACAAATCACTTCGCTCGGAGAGGTTTCCCATCCCGCTCATATCGAACCCGTTGATTTCGACAACGATCCGTTTGCGGACTATTTGGTTGCGGACTTAGGGACGCTGAACCCCCAGTCGGAAAAGCAGGGAAGCGTGTGGTTAATGCAAGGACAATCTAGTGGAGTCCCCAGACGACATCCCTTGAAGCTTGGCCTTTCACGCGTTGCCGATGTGCAAACGATGGACTACGACAGCGACGGCGATCTCGATCTGCTCGTGGCTGATTTCGGATTGCATTTTGTTGGCTCAATCTACTTGGCAACGAATCAAGGATCTTCGAGTGGCATTCCCAAATTTGAATGGCGAGTGATCGATCCTCGCCCTGGTGCAATTTTTCTACCAACGATTGATTTTGACCAGGATGGGCGAACCGATTTTGTGGCCGTGATGACTCAGCAATTTGAATCGATTGAACTGAAGCGAAATCTGGGCAACGGCGAGTTTGAAACGAATGTCATCTTCCAGGCGAATGACCCTTCCTCCGGAACCAGCGGCATCGAACTGGTAGACTTCGACATGGACGGCGATATCGATGTGCTCTACACCAATGGTGACACCTTCGATGACAATCTCGCCAAACCCAATCATGGAATCAAATGGCTCGAAAACGAAGGTGAGTTTCCATTCACGGTACACGACGTTGCGGCAATGCCTGGTTGCTACCGCGCCGTCAGCGGCGACTTAGATGGTGATGGCGATAACGATATTGCCGCAGTGGCCTATTTATCGAAGTACGAGGTTGCCAAATTCCCTCAGGATACTTTTGATGGGGTTGCTTGGTTCGAGCAGACCGAAGACGGAACTTTTCTGCGGCATTCTCTGCGGAAGAACGTCTGCCAAGCGGCTACCTGCGTACTGGTCGATTGGGACGTTGACGGTGACTTGGACCTGCTCGTGCCGCCGAGTTCTGCAGAACACGAAACGCAAGATTCGTTACTCCTTTTTGTGAATGAAAAATGAGCGAACGAAAACGCGAACGAAAACGGCGGGCCAGGCCGCAGACGTCCCATTCGCGCGAGCGGAAATCGGCGTCGGCTGCCAACGAGGACTCGAATCGAATTGACAAGATCAGCGAAAATGCAACGGACACTCATTCCTCCACACGCCGCTGGCGATTTAGAGGGATGTTTCTATCCTTGGTTGTTCTGATCGGAATCGGAGCCTATTGGGGCATTCCGACGTATCTGCTGCATCGTGGCGAGAATGCGCTGCAGGCGGGGCATTATGATGACGCCGAGCGTTATTTTGAACTGTCTCAGTCGTGGCCGTCGCAACGCAGCGCTGCGATACTCGGTCGAATCAAAGTCGCCCGTTTCACCGGCGAGACTTCGCGGGCGCTGGCGATGTTGGCAACGGCTCGAGCACAAGGAGTGAGCGAATCTCAGTCGAAGTTGGAGCGATCGCTCCTGCAAATTCAATGCGGACATTCCGAATCGATTGTCGACGAAGTCCCCTCGTTACTCGTGCAATTTCCTGAGCGAGGATCGGAGATACTCGAAGCCGTCGTCACACGATTTGCCACCCGAGGTGATCCTGAACGCGCACTTCAACATGTCAATGATTGGATCGAAGCCGATCCTGGGAACGCTCGCGCGTTAGCGCTTAAAGGAGAGATTCTCGCGACGCTTGGTAAGACAACGGAGGCGGAATCGTTTTTTCGACAAGCAATCCGGCTTAACCCAGCATTGCAGAAGGCTCGCTACTCTCTGGCCCGCCTTCTGAAACTCCTGGGCAGGTATGACGAGGCGATCGAATTGTTCGATGCTGAATTGCAGCACACTCCTCAGGACGTGCGTTTGCGTTTGCTTCGATGCGACACGTTGTTACAAGCACGGCGAAACCAGGAAGCGATTGAGGGACTCCGGGAGGTCATCAAGCTTGATGACCTCAATTTTCCCGCCCGTCATTCGCTGGCATCGGAACTTGCCGAACAAGGCGAATACGCGGAAGTCATTGAGACGCTGCAGCCATTGGTGAATGAGTTCAGCAACGATACCTCGATCAACTATTTACTCGCGACCGCTTACGACGATCAAGGCAACAGAGAGCGAGCGGAGCAGTATATGCAGCGATATCTAGACGGGCGGAAACACCTCGATGAACTCGCGTTGCAAACTCAGGGAGATGACATTGATTCGGCTGGCAGTCGTGTGTTGATCGAGATCGCCAAAGGCTATTTAAAATATCAGTGGGATCAGTCCGAAGTGTGGATTGTCAAAGCGATTCAGCGTTCATCCGGATCGCCCGAATCGTTTTTGTTGATGGCGGAGTTCCAACGCAAGAAAGGTGACAAAGAACGAGAGGCTGAGTACCGTCGCGCGGCTCGCAACGATTGACAATTAAACCCCGCATCGCTGTTCTGGCATGCTGAAGAATGGAGGGGCGGCGCTGATTTTTCACGTAGTCGATCTTGTGTGCTCGTTTCTAGAAACGGGGAGGTGTTTAACGCGATGGTGCTAGCCCCGAAGGACAACGCTGCGAAGCATTTTTTCTTAAAGAGATTGTGCTGATTAAGCGTAGCGGAAGTCGTCGAGACTTTCGTTACATGACGTATGCCCTCCGAACCTTTTGACGAGTTTCGCTACGAAATGCTTCACAGCGATACCCGAAGAGGATGGTGAGATAAATCGATTCGCACAACGGCTCGGTCTGACTCACTACGTGTCGACTTGACTTGGATGTGAGAAGGCGTCGAGTTGATTGAGCTAAAAAGTCCCCGTCTCAATACAATGCTGCTGACTGCCTTGCGGCTTTATTTTTCTCCGCTATCTACTCAGCGAATGGACTTGTGCGACCCATCGCAAGCAGGCATCTTCTTCGATAAGCCACAAGTGCAATCATTGATTCCCTTTCCTTCGAGAATTTTCTGCACGCACGATTCAATTCTCGACACCCGAGTTTTGGATTGCTTGGCGCTCGAGAAATGCAGTATGTATCCTCGTTGCCGTCCCGGCGTCAACGCATCAAACGCGGATTTAAGGGCAGGGCTTTCTTCAAGCTTTGACTGCAGTTCGTCGGGGATATTGATTACTCGGTCCGCTTGCAAATCGACCTTCGCACCCGCTTTCTCCAGTCCAATCGCTTCGTGAACATAAGATTTCAAGACAGTTTTTAGGCTGACAATTTCGCTCACGTTGGTGAACCGAATTAAACGCGCCGCCCGCGTGTTCTCGCCCGCTTTGCTGAGAATGTTTTTGGCATCTTCAAGCAAGGCACCTTTCATGAAGCTGATCGCACAATACTCCTTCAGGCCGCTGATGAGTATCACGTTTTTTCCCTGAAACGTATAACAAGGAACTCGCCACTTCATCACTTCGGTCAATTGGCAATCAAGAGCGATTGTTCTCAATGCCTGCAGTTCTTTTTGCCACTTTGGGTTTTCATGTAGGTATTCATCAACATTTTGACTTCGGTTCATAGTCAACTTTCGCTTACGGGATTAGTCATTTCGTTCGCTCATTTCGAGGGTAGAGTAATTGTTCGACGACATGCGTGACAATGATTGTAGAAAACTTCTTCGAGGCTGTCGATTTTGAGTGATCGGTGGCCGACGCACTGGTGGGGGTGACGACTTGGCTTGCTTGGTGAACGTGGTCGTTGTGTTACAGTTTGCATCGCACCTGATAAATCCGAAACCATGACTAGGCTGATCAGCCGGTACGATCCGCTGGATACTGCTCTCTTATGAAAGAATCACTCTCAACGGAACAAGCCAGAAAGCTGGTGTTGCAATCACAAAGGATTCCACCGACGCATCATACCGGTCGTGCTACGGAAGCGACGTTGGCGGCGATTGAACACCTGGGCTATATCCAGATTGACACCATCTCCGTCGTTCAGCGCGCCCATCACCATACATTGTGGAATCGCAATCCTCGTTACAAAGCGTCGCAACTCGATCAGCTGCTTTCCGATAAACAGGTCTTTGAATACTGGTCGCATGCGGCCGCCTACCTGCCGTTTCGTGACTACCGGTTCAGCCTGCCTCGCAAACATGCACTCGCAAGGGGGGATCAGAGTCATTGGTACAAACGGGATGAGAGGCTGATGAAATTGGTGCTTAAACGGATTGCCAGCGAAGGCCCATTGATGGCCAAAGATTTTGAGTATACGGGTAAGAAGATCGGTGAATGGCAAACCAAGCCCGCCAAACGCGCCTTGGAGTATCTGTTTATGCAGGGGGATTTGATGGTGCCGTACCGTGTGAACTTTCACAAAGTTTACGAGCTTACCGAGCGGGTTTTGCCGGAAGGCACCGACACCACGCTTCCTGATCCGCAGGAATATGCCCGGTTTCTAATTACACGCTTTTTGAGAGCAAATGGGTTGGGGCAGTCTACAGAAATAGCGTATCTGCTCAGCGGCACAAAGCGGCTCGTTTCCGCGACCTTGCAGGACATGGTCTTTAGCGGCGAGTTACTACAGATTCGTGTGGCAGATAAACTCTATTATGCGCTACCCTCCTCGCTGGAGCTGCTAGGCAAACCGTTGGCCCGCAGCAAGCTGAAGATACTCTCGCCGTTTGACAATCTTCTCATCCAACGCAATCGCATGAAGTCGCTGTTCGGATTTGACTATCTAATTGAGTGCTATGTTCCTGAGCCCAAACGCCGATACGGCTACTTTTCTCTACCCGTGCTGTGGGATGGGAAATTGGTCGCGAGAATGGACTGCAAAACCGAGAGGAAAGCGTCACGGATGCATATTTATCATCTCGCACTAGAGCCCATTGTCCAGAAAATCGATGCGTTGCTCCTTGCGCTGCGAAATGAATTGGAATCATTCCTGCAGTTCAACGGCTGCAACAAGCTCCAGTTGCACCGAACCTCTCCAGCAAGCGTTAAGCCAGAGTTGCAAATACTGATCAAAGATTTGACGCGATAGAGCCACTGTTCGGCCGTGATCGGCGCGATGCTCAATGACGTAATGAACACGAATCTACGTCGGCCCGTTAGTTAACTGCAAGCACGTAAAGCTCGAGCCCAAAGGTGTCGTCCGCTCAGTTATCAACGACAGCAAGTCGTCGCAATGCTGCCCGATGGGCGAAGAACCTTGGGCAACGTCGATAGCTCGACGACTGGTTCTTAAGTCGACCAAGTGCTCCTTCGTACGAAGCCGAATGCGGTCTCCCCCCTCATCGCGGCACCGTAGTCGAGGCAATCGCGTCGTTTTTTTGGCTCGCTATTTGCATTGACCGTGTTCATTGTCGTATGTCTTCGCGATTTCACGGTTTACGGATTTCAGCTCGATGAATTTTCGATCTCTGCTTTGGCCGCTTCTGATCGCTGCACTGATCTTTTCAGTGTCGGGGTTATTGGTGCCCTCGCTGAGTGTCCTGCTGCTGGTGTTCGCAGGACTGTTGTTCGGTGTCTTCATCAATGGGCTGGCCGATTTTGCGACGCGACATACGCCCCTCTCCTACCGCACTGCATTTTTGTTGGTGGTGACGGTGCTGTTGCTGATGATCGGTGGCGGCGTCTATTACTTGGGGGCGCAAATGGTTCAGCACGTCGATGAGCTCTGGAGTCAATTACAGACCTCACTGCAGGATGCGACCGAGCGATTGCGGCAGTATCAGTTTTCGAAGCAGTATCTGCCCGATTCCGAACAAGTGCAGTCGATGATGAGCCAGCAAGGAGATTCTGCATTTTCGAGTTTGCTGGGCGGTTTGCGATCAATCGGCTGGGCAATGACCGGAGCCATCGTGATCTTTTTCATAGGTGCGTATGCCGCTTATGAACCCCGGCTTTACTGTAATGGACTGATCAAGCTGTTTCCGAAGGAGCGACGGGGCCGTGTGTCGGATGTCTTGGATCAATTGCGTTCCGCACTGGGACGCTGGATCATCGGCCGCGTGATGTCCATGACACTCGTTGGTATCCTGACCGCGATTGGGCTGTGGTTTTTGAATGTTCCGCTGCCGATCACGTTGGGCGTTGTCGCTGCACTGTTGACGTTTATCCCCAATATCGGACCGCTGTTGGCAGCGGTCCCCCAAGTCCTATTGGCCTTGAATGTGGGAACTGAGACCGCAATCTATGTGATTGTTTTCAATCTCGCTCTGCAAGGTATCGAAAGCTATTTGATCACGCCGATGATCCAGCGACACGAGGTGACACTGCCTCCGATTTTGACCATTGCCGCACAGCTATGGATGGGCATCATTGTGGGAGTGATCGGAATCATGATGGCCGCGCCGCTGGTAGTCGTGCTGATGGTGCTGATTCAGATGTTGTACATCCGCGATCGCCTAGGCGATCCGAATCCCGGTGAGTTAACGTCGGACTAGGCAGTGGTGCTGTCATGATGCCCGCTTTCACCGCGACAGCGGTAGCTGTAGCGAGTCACCTCTCCCGGCGAAGCTGGGAGAGGTGACTGAAGGATGAAGCCGGAAGAAAAAACGGTGCTTTAAATCCAATTGTCAACATCAAACGTTTAGCAGCCCAGACTTGAGCCGCGTCTCATAAATGCAAACCGTATTTACTGCGCCGATGCCGTCACGGTTTGATTGACATGCGCGAGCACTTGGTCAAAGAAGGCTTTCTGAATATGCGATGGAGCTGCGTGCCCCATGTGCGGTTCATTGATCATTTGTTTCTCGCCTTGCAATGCGTTGTAGGCGGCGTAACAGCTTGACGGCGGACATACCCCGTCAATGAAGCCGACACTCATGATCGCTGCGGCGCGACATCGGGATGCAAAGTTCACTGCGTCCACGTACCGCGATGCTTCCAATACCTTTGCGTCGGGTTTGCCATCCTCGGTGTTGGGAACCAACTTGGGCCAACCGTTGACTCGGCCTACGACGATGCCGGTGTGATCGCAAATTGCGGGAACCCCCGGAGCGATCATCGTCACGCGTGGATCCAAACCGCCGGCGACAAGCGATTGTCCTCCTCCTTGGCTGTGTCCGATCACGACGACATCGCGACCATTCCACTGCGGTTGCGAAGTTAGGAAATCGATCGCACGCACAAGACGCAAATACATACCACGAAAATAACTGGTGTCGCGATCCTCGCGTCCGTCATAACGATAGCTCTTCAGCGGCCCGCCACTCATCTCGGCGTAAAACGCGTCGGGCTTTCCGTTGGGAATGCCATGCGCGTTGATGTCCATCGACAACATGCCTGCGTTCGCGCCCTTGACCGCGTTTCCTAAACTCGAGCTGCGGACGCCGGCGCCGTGTACCCACAGAATCGCCGGCAAACTTTTGGGCTTGGACTGTTTCGGTTTGGCAAAGTATCCCGACACGGGGGCACCGCCGAGACACGGCACTTGAACGTCAAAGCACTCAATCGATTCATCTTTGTGCTCGATTGCGGTTAGGGTTGCATCGGCCGGAATCTCAGCAAGCAGCCGCTTCTGTTCGTCCCAGTAAGCGTCAAAATCATCCGGCACCGGCATGCTCGGCTCGATCTCGAGCACCGAGAATCCTGCTCCCACAGCCGTCTTGATCGATTTTCCTTCGTTCGGTTTGTAAGTCACGGTGCAACGCAGAAATCCAGGCTTCACGCCCGTCACCACAACGCGAACGGGTGAGTCGCCGAGTGACAACTCGCCTTCGGGCAATCCAGCTGCTTTCCCGCTTTTGAGAAAATCATCGACGACGTAACTCACCGAGCCTTGTTCGACTGGTTGACCGTCCTTTTCCAGCGTGACAACGAAGCCGGCCTCGTCGCGGACGTCGTAGAGTGCGTCATCGCGGTCGGTAACCACGGTGAGTGAGAGTGTGTCGGCCGCGGCAGCGACTCCGCCAAGTAAAGACAGCGGGACACAGGCGAGGAGGAAAAGGTTGCGGCAGACGCCGATCGAGAGTGGACGCATCGTGATTTTCTTTCGTGGTAGGAAGCGAAGGAGGTGCTTTGCCAGGGCTGGAAATCAGAGGTTGTTGTAGCGGAAGTCGTCAAGACTTTCGTTGTATTTACCAAACGATCCGAATCTCCTGACGAGTTCCGTTAGCCTGGAATTTAACTTTGACAAAGCAATAGCAATGTTGGAGGGGGGAGGGAGGCTAGCCGATTTCGGTGCCCTAGGGCGTGTCGTCATGGCGTATCGCCCCACGGCATTGGGGATGGCGTTAAAGTATAGTGGAGTTCGCTGCGGCCTGCTGCTCGCAGCGATACGGAATCGAACTTCGCTCGACAAAATTGTTTGGTCGATCGACGCACGACGCCTGAAAGTTGCCACGGCGTTCTGTATTCTATAGACCCCCTCGATCTACTTACCCATTGGAATAAAACTGCCATGATTCGACGAACACATCTTGGGCTGGTGCTCGCATTTTCGATGCTTCCACTTTCGCTCGGCTACGCGGATGTCTCGCTGCCAGCAATTTTTTCGGACCATATGGTTTTGCAGCAAGATGCGAAGGTTCCTGTTTGGGGATGGGCCGACCCGGGTGAGGAAGTGCGTGTTGAGATCGGAGATCAGACGAAGACAGCGAAAGCGGGTGAAAACGGAAGTTGGTCGCTAAAACTCGATTCGCTGAAGCCGGGCAAACCCACCACGATGAAGGTCGCTGGGAAGAACGAGATCACGATCAACGATGTCTTGGTGGGCGAAGTTTGGCTAGGGTCGGGCCAGTCGAATATGGCAATGACGGTCAAGCGAGCGAATGACTATGCCGGTGAACAGAAGAAAGCGGACCTTCCATCCATTCGCATGTTCAAAGAAACCTCAGGCAGCTCGCCCACGCCGGCAAAAGCAGGCAACGGGGAATGGCAAGTTTGTTCGGCGGATACGGTTGGCGGTTTCTCTGCAACGCTGTTTTTCTTTGGTCGCGAAATTCACGCCGAAGCGAACGTGCCCGTCGGTTTGATCAATTCCTCAGTCGGCGGCACACCGATCGAAGCGTGGATCGATGCCGACGCGCAGCGTGCTGACCAAAATTTGCAACCGTTCATTGCCGCATCGCAAGGACGAAAACCAGTGGATGTGGCGACTCTAAAAGCGAATTACGAACGGGCGCTCGAGCGTTATCAAGCCGCAGCGAAAAAGGCAAAGGCCGAAGGAAAGCCGCTTCCCCGAAAGCCTCGTGATCCTGTTGCGGCACAATCTCGCAAAGGCAACGTGGGCGGATTGTTCAACGGTAAAATTGCTCCGTTGATCCCGTATGCGATTCGTGGTGCGATTTGGTATCAAGGCGAAGCGAACTCAACCCCCGAAAAGGCAAAGTATTATCAGTATCAATTGCCTTTGTTGATTCAAGATTGGCGGAAACGCTGGGGCTATGATTTTCCGTTCGCTTGGGCTCAGTTGCCGAATTACTCCGGCAATGGGCGTGATTGGCCGACTGTTCGCGAAGCGATGCTGAAGACGTTGTCGGTTCCCAAAACGGGGATGGGAATCAATATCGATATCGGTGACACGAAAGACATTCATCCCAAAAACAAGCAAGAAGTCGGGCGTCGACTTGCTCTGTGGGCACTCGGTACGGTTTATGAAGCCGAGGTAGCGGCCGTCTCGGGCCCGCTGCCAAATGGTCATGAGGTCCAGGGTGATAAGATCGTCGTTCGCTTTAAACATGCCGAAGGACTCGAGTCGAGCGGCGGACCGCTGGTCGGATTCGAGATCACCGGCGACGGCGAAAATTGGCACCCCGCCGAAGCAGAGATCGATGGTGAAAGCGTCGTCGTTTCGAGCAAAAAGGTCGACCAACCGACTGCGGTTCGCTACGCCTGGACCAACGACCCTAAAACGAATTTGTTCAACGGAGCCGGATTGCCCGCAACTCCCTTCCGAACGAATCCGTAGTTCGACAACCGCAGTGTGCCTCCACTCTCCACCGTCCTCACTCCACCCTCCTCACTTTCCCCTCCCCATCCCGCCGCAGGTTATTCGCGATGTTTGATCGACGCCAGTTTATTGGTTCGCTTGCCGGAACAGCGGCACTCACGGTTTCTTCTCGTTTGGTGGGGGCAGCGGAGTCGGTAACGCGTGATCCCGTAAGCGACTTGACCACGCGATTGAATCCCAAAATCGACAAGTCGCGTGAGGTGGCACTCGGTCTGTTGAAACCGTCGGCGGCCGAGCTGGAGCGTGGATTGAAATTGCATGCCGAATCAATCGTGTTTGATGCGTATGGCTTTGGCCCACGTGCAGCGATCGACGGAGCGGAATTTGCTGCTCAGGCGGAAGCGGGCGCATCAGTGGAGGAATTGAAGGATTTGCGTGAAGAGATGACGATGACGCGGTTCGTGACCGATCCGGTTGAGCAACAAGAATTCCGGGACGCGTGGCGAGCATCCGGAGTGACTTGCGTGTTCAACAATGCAGGCGAGGAAGGCCAGGATCCGCTACGGTTGATCAAGCGATTGGCGCGTCACACTTACGCGACCGATCTGATGCGAGGTTTCGTGTCCAAGGCGGCGGTGCCAAGCGACGTTACCACGGCGAAGCAGGAAGGACGGCATTGTTACTACTTCACCGGCAACGGCGTCCCGTTGGCACAGCAGTGGTTGTCGGTCGAAGATGAATTGCGTTACGTCCGCATCTTCCACCAGCTGGGGATTCGGATGATGCATTTGACCTACCAGCGTCGTAACATGATTGGCGACGGTTGTGGTGAAAAGAGTAACGCGGGGCTGAGTGATTTCGGGCACAGTGCGATCGCGGAGATGAATCGCGTGGGGGTGATTCCCGATTGTGCTCATAGTGGATGGCAAACGAGTCTCGAAGCGGCGCAGTCGTCGTCGCGTCCCGTGGTGGCAAGCCATTCAACATGCGAAACGCTCTATTCACATTTCCGCAGCAAACCGGACAATGTGATCAAGGCGATTGTGGATTCGGGCGGCTACATTGGGATGTGCTGCATCCCTCGCTACCTTGGAGGAGATGGGAACATCAACGCCCTGTTGGATCACATCGACTATGTGATCAAAAAGTTTGGTCCAGACGCGGTCGCGATCGGCACCGATGTTTCTTACACGTCGCAAGCGTCGGTTGCCGAGCAGGCAAAAGTGCCTAAGCGATCACGTCAACGCGAAGAATTCAGAATGCTGTGGCCGAAAGATAATTTCAAAACCACGGCAGCCATGAACGAAAGCGTCGCGTGGACGAATTGGCCGTTGTATACAGTTGGACTCGTCCAGCGTGGCCACAGCGACGAAGTGATTCGTAAAGTCATTGGCGGAAACGTAATGCGGGTGCTCGAACAATCGATGGAAAGTCGTTGATCGCTTAGCAATCAGAACGATGAATCGGGGAATGAACCACGACATCAAAGGATCCGACGTCCCTTGGCCGAACGCGGTGAAGCATTTCGTAGCGGAACTCGTCAAGAGTTTCGGGGAGCCACTCGCAGTGAATCGAAAGTCTTGACGACTTCCACTACGCTAAAAATGCACAAACCTTATAAGGGAAAATGCTTCACAGCGTTGCCTTTAAGAACTGTTCGGAAATAACTTCGTCAATCGAGTTTTGTTACAAATCACGCTGGTGAAGTGTTTTCTCTGTAGTGGACGAGGCTACGAGTCCCGTCGTGCCACTAAGTCGCTGGGACTCGTAGCCTCGTCCACTACCTCCAAAGCTGGCAGTTGACCTACGCCACTTCCAGTAAAGCTCAAGCGAAACGACCTAAACGCTACCGGAGGGTTCGTGTCATTCGGGAAACATTTGAATTGACGAAGTTATTTCCGAACGTTTGCTTAGCCGAGATCGCGTTCGTCAATACCGTCCTGTTCACTCAATTCCTGTTTCGTGATTGACATTCCTACGTGTCGTAACATCCAACGCAGCATCAGGAATGAACAGGTAGTGACCGCGATCATGGAAAAGCAAAACACTAACCCGGCAGCTTTGTCCCAGCCATTGCGTTGCACCATCAGATAGCAAGCGGCGTAAGCAGCGCCGCCGCCAATGCCCAGCGACATCAGACTGACCATCCATCCCAACAAAGTGAAGTTGCTGAAGTCGATGTCGAGCTCATTGATCGCTCCGCCAATGCGGTCAGCGATCTCATCGGATTTGTTTGTCATGGATCCATTGCCAAAGGAAAAGTGAACATCGGCGACACGTCTATCCAGATCGTCATTTGCGTTTCGTAGCTACGCTCGCCAGAGCGTGGATTGTTGGCATCCCGTGCGAATGACCACCTGCTTGAAGAAAGAAAGCAACCCGAAAATCGTTCACGGCGTTGGGCAGAGCCTTGGAGCCAGAATGCGGGAAAAAATCACCATCGCCGAACGACTTTCACGTGGCGTGCGTCGGACGATTATACTTATTCCCCTGGCTGATCCCTCCGAAAAAATCTTCCCACCTGCCCTGATAGGTTTTCAATGTTGCGACCACTGCGGATTCCCCTATTCGCCATCTTGTTCATGCTCGTTCCAGTTGTTGCATCAACGGCGGAACCAATGGGCGATTCCACGTCCGAGTCGATGATTTCGCGGGTGGTGTTTGGGTCTTGTATCCAACAGGATCGTCCGACACCCATTTTTCCGATGATGTTGCAAGCCGAGCCACAATTGTTGTTGTTCCTCGGTGACAATATTTACGCCGACACATCGGACATCAACGTAATGCGGGCAAAGTACGGCGTGCTGGCTGAAAACAAAGGATTTCAAGCGTTGCGATCGTGTTGTCCGGTCATGGCGACTTGGGATGATCATGATTATGGGCTGAATGATGGCGGCGCGTCTTACCCCGAACGCGACGCGGCTCAACAAGCGTTTCTGGATTTCTGGGGAGTTCCAGCGGACTCACCCAAGCGTCAACAAGCGGGAGTTTATGATGCCAAGGTCTTTGGGCCCCCGGGAAAACGCATCCAAGTAATCATGCTCGACACCCGCTACTTTCGTTCGCCACTAAAGACGGGGCCTCGGCAGGTCGGTGGCCCATATTTGCCGGACGAAGATCCTGAGAAAACGATGCTGGGCGAAGCTCAATGGCGGTGGCTCGAGGAGCAGCTTCGATTGCCAGCGGAGGTGCGGGTGATTGCCTCAGGAATCCAGGTGGTCGCGGAGGCTGCAGGTCAAGAAACATGGGCCAATTTGCCGCACGAACGGCAGCGACTTTTCGATCTGGTGAAAAGCACTGATGCGGGTGGCGTGGTGATCGTCAGTGGAGACCGACATTGGGCCGAGGTGTCCGTCGCCAACGACGATGTGGATTATCCGTTGATCGATGCCACTTCGAGCAGTTTGAACCAGAAGCATCCGCGAGGAACACCGACACGCAACCAATTTCGCGCCGTCGAGCAAACCTATCACGAAGAGAATTTTGGCGTGATTTCGGTAGATTGGAACGTGGTCGATCCCAAGGTAACGATCGACATTGTCGATATCGCCGGCAAACCGCAGATCAAGAAATCGATCCGGCTCAGTGAATTGCAGCCAAGGTAAGTGTCTTTCAGCATACCTTTCTCGTAGCGAAACTCGCCAAGAGTTTCGGCCGTCCTTGGATCGACGAAAGTCTTCGCGACTTTCGCTACCGAAGGATTGCCGGCGCTAGTTTTTATCAAGGCTATCGAGCGTTTTCCGGATCATTTTTTGCATCTCGGGATTATCGGGATGTTGCTCCAGCATATCGCGCAATTGAGCCTTCATCATTTCCTTGGCATCAAGCTGGACGACATCGACGTCGTGCGAGAAGGCGTCGGCGATGGAAGATGCCGTTGCTACGCCGCCGCGAACGTCCGTCGCCGCGGTCACGTTGCCCGCGATTTTCTCGTACCGTTTGATCTTTCGAACGAGGTCCGGAGCTTGCTGTTGTAGCTCGTCCCACGACTTCGCGGTGTAAACCTTTTCATTGACACTGCCATCGGCGTTTTTGTCGCGGTCACGCACACGCACTTCGATTCCCTCGTCACTGCTCTCGCGAACCGCAATCTTTTGGTTCTTGTCGATCACATCCATTTTCGTCGACGTGACGCCGCCTTCGGAGTGGACCGATCGCGAAATTTTGATGTCGTTGACTTGGATGCTCGACGTGGACGAAGCTTGATTGGATGTCGTTGTGCTCTTATTTATCTTGTCGTATCGACGATCGGGCTTGTTTTGGCCAGCGACTTTGGCCGCGCCGGAACTTGAAGCCTCGTTCGACTTTACCTCTTTGCCATTCCGCATTTTAAGCGATGTTGTTTTGCCATTGGCGGCACCTGAACCGGCGGCGTTTCCGTTGGCCGTTCCTGTCACGGTGCTGGTGCTACGCGTATCACCATCGCCCGAGCTTTGCGACGAAGACGAGCTGGTGACCGTGGCCGACGATGTTTGTGTGTCTTTCTTGTACTTGTTATCGGCCTTGTACTTGTCATCAGCATGAGTCCAGGGGGTCAGGACGCACAACATCAGCAGCGAAACCACCGTGTGAATGACGCGAGTACGACGCGACGGACCATTAAAGCGTTTCATGGTTTTTAGCCTTTCCGAGAGGGAGCGAAATGGTTCACTGCCGGCCATCGATAGGATGGCCGGGGATGGTGATGTGCGAGGGGGCGGTTCCAGCAGTTCAATCAGCAATCGAGCGTAAGTGGCTAGGTCAACGCGAGCGTAACCAATCGCGTCCCAATCGCATGCGGATTCAACCGCAACGCGGTACCGCCGACGAGCGAGCCATAGTGGAGGGAAGAAAAACAAGACGGCACACACCAACGTGACCAGGGCATTCCAGTGCAGGTCCGATCGTCGGTGGTGGGCGAGTTCGTGAGCGATCGCGGCGCGGCAAGCTTCGTCGCCATGTCGTTGCTGAAAATCCGCAGGCAGCACCAGTAACACGCGTCCGCTGAACACGAGTGCCGGACTGGTAAATCGATCGTTGAGCTGCAACACCGGAGGATGCCGAACTCCCATTCGATCTGCGGTTTCACGATACATCGTTCGCAGCGATTTCGGAATGTTTCCTGCTTTCCCACGACGCAATTGTGTTCGTAGTGCGGCGTGGTGATGAAGCAAAAGAACCAATTGCAAGACGAGACCTGTCGCCCAAAGCAGAAAAAGCCACAAAGTCGTATTGGCAACGGGGAAAAACGCTGGTGTCTCAGTCGTTGACTCTTGTGATGAAGCGATTTGTGCGACGGAGCTGAACTGAGGCGACGTTTCGATGCCAGTGTTGCTGGTCAAACGATCCGGTGACGGAGTGACCGCTTCGAGTGGCGCAGCCTGGATCACGGTTGGAAATGATACGAGGTGCAACGAATTGCCCACAATGCTGGGTAGCGGCAAGGCAATCGGCAAACAGAAAACGAAAAGGCACTTGATAAATGTCAACCGCCACAGCCACGAACGATGCTTTGGCGTCAGCCACGTTGTCAACGATTCGATGCACCACAATACAACGACTGCAATGGTCATCGGCAGCAGAGTTCGCTGCATCGCATCGGACCAAACCGTCAACCAATCGTTCATGATGGCTCCTTCGCGTTGGTCTTTGCACTGGCTTCCAACTCGTTAACGATTTGCTTCAATTGAGCTAATTCGTCGGGAGGGATCGACTTGGCGTCGTTCAGGTAGGCAACAAACGGAGCAACGGATCCGCCGAGAACTCCTTGGACAAAGTCCGAGACCAAATGTTGCAAGACAGACGATCCCGATCGCTTGGGGCTGTAGTGATAGACGTTGCTAATCTTTTTGCGAGTCAGGAACCCCTTCTGCTTTAATCGGTCCATCACCGTCAGCACGGTTGTCCTCGCCTGGCCCGTTTTTTCAAACCAATACGTTGCTACTTCACGCACCGTGACGGGATGATTCGCATCGATAAACTGCAGGATTTCAAGCTCGACACGCCCAAGTGTTGGAGCGCGTCCCTTGGAGGGCGATTGGGACATACACAGCATTCCGAACGAAAAACGCATTGGACTACATCTGTCGTCAGGTTATCGCTGACTACAGGTGAAGTCAAGCGAAAAGCTGCGTAAAAATAGTGGTTTCGCGGATACCGCTCTTTTAGCGAAGAAGCGTCGGAACAAGAGTGTCGTGGATCGCTTGGGACGCATTCGGTCGTAGCGGAAGTCGTCAAGACTTTCGTTTTCTGGGATGACCGAAACTCACGCACCAGTTCCGCGACCTCGGAAAAAGATTCGCCCGACCTCCGAGATCCATCGTTTTGATCTCCGAGCGTTAGCGACGTTGTTAAAAAAAGGTCCAAAGCTGCATGCGGACCAGGGTACCAGTTTCGCCCGCGACATAGCCCGTGCGAGATTGTTCGGCGGGTGAGTCGCGGACGTCGGTCACGTCGAGAGTCAGCCGGGCGGATCGCTTTTCAAAGAGATGCCAATTCAAACCGGCTGCGACTTCGCTGCCGGTACCGAAGTTTCCGGTCACGGCCGAGCCTCTTGCAAACAGTTCCAGTTTCTTGGGGATCACAAACGCTCCCCCTTGGACATAGAATCCGTTGTCAAAGAGGGAGTCCAATTCCGCACCACCAGTGCCTTCGATGTTTCGCAGCCATCGCATAAAGACCTCGCTGCTGAGACTGTAGCCTTGTTTCTTTAGTCCGAGGTGGACGGTGTATAGCCACACGTCAAACGCGTTGACGGTGACACCGGGGGCCAGTGCATTGGGCTCAATCAGTCGCGTGCCGTCACTCAAACGCACCACGGTTTGTTCGGCGCCCGATTGGTCACTCGAAGTGCTGTCGTTTCGAGTTTGCGTTAATCCGTGACCGATGCGGATGGCCAAGTCTTGGTGGTATTCTTGGTCCGAGAAACCGACGCCAAAATCGCCCAGTGGTTCCCACCAAGCGAGACCGGAATAGACAAAGTTCGTATCGAGATCCGCCGACCGCAATGTCAACGTGTTCAGGCCGTTGCCCACAAAAACCGTATACGAAAGCGAATCGCCTAGCTTGCCGATTCCCCACATTCCGGCACTAATCGAAGGCCGGAAAAATGTGGTCGCCAACGTCCGGTCCGCCCCCAGTGTGTAGCGCGACGTTTGCTGCCACTCCCAGGTGCCGGGAACCTTTCCCAATCCCATGTAGAGCGTAAACGTGTCACTATGGCGGAACGAAATCCATGTCAACAACGGCTGAATGGAACTCGAGGCGACGGTGCTGTAATCAATGTTGGCGTAGAACCCCAAGTCCTTGTCCAGTGCGTACCCGGAAAAGACCAAGCGACCGCGGTTGACATTAAAGTCGTTGCGGTTGGGGATTGTGCGAACGTTTCCCGCAGCGTCGATCGAGGTGTCGTTGTCGCGACTGAATCCAGTGTAGCGGAACTGGTTGTGTAAACCGATTGTCAATTCAAACGGCGTCTTCTCGGAGTCATACGGTCGCAACGTCCATCCGGTATCGTAGATGGGATAATGGGACGGATGCTCGGTTACTGGTGCATCAAAACAGATCGTATCGTCGTCTTCGATCAAGCCAGCGGGTTGGCGTTGCTGGAGCTCGAACACGGTTTGCTCAAGCTGCGCGATTCGACGCATTGCGCCCGAAAGCGGCGGATCAGAAGCATGGTCGCTAGCAATGATCGGAGTTAACGAAACTTGCTGTGACTGGGCAGGCGACGCGTAAGTCCATAGAGCGACAAGGGCGAGCATGAGGCTCGGCCAGCGGTGACCGCGAATTGCAAAATGGCCGTACAGACGCCGCATTGCAATGGTTTCCAGGAACCCGTATCGAAAACAGCAGATCACCGGATTGGTCTGCATGTGGTGGGCGCCGGATCGCACGCGCCAGACATGCCGCACCGATTCCGTCCGCCACTCGAGATCGCGTTCTGCAGTCCTCCTTTCTATTTTTCGGCGAAAAAGTCAGCATGATCCGTTAAAACCGGAAAAAAACTCTCGTTCGCAGGCTCCTGACTGGGAACGCACTGCTTCGGAGGCTCCCGCCTCCCTTTTTTCGGCCTCGGTTTTACGTGCTCGGCATACGGAAGCCCATTGCCATCTACTTTGACACCAACCGGGTGGCTCTTATAGCGGACCGGCGCAAGCGGGCTGTTGATTTAGTGAGCCGTGACGCGTGAGCGGCCGGGTTCCACGCATTACCCGGTGCCTTACGGCCCACTTATGCGATTTACATTTCGATTAAATTAACAGCCCGCGAGCCGCCGGTTAAATTTCGATCGTTTCAGTCGCTACAACCGGGCGGCATTAATCGGGAGCCTGCAGTGCATTGGGTTCCAAGGCAAGAACACTGGAACCAAGGTCACGCTAGCAATCCCTCGATCACTTTGGCGGGTTGGCCGTCGATCAGAGTTTGCTCGCGGCCGTTCTGTTCGTAAGTCAGTTGCTCAGCATCGATACCAAACAGATGCAACAACGTGGCGTGATAGTCAAAATGGTTGACGGTATCGCTCACCGCGTGATGGCCAAATTCGTCGGTCGCTCCGTAGATACCGGCGCGGAAACCACCGCCAGCGACCCACATTGAAAAACCATCGGTGTTGTGATCGCGACCGATGTTGGCCTCGTTTTGGATCACCGGCAAGCGTCCCATTTCACCACCCCAGTGAACAACGGTGGTGTCTAGTAGTCCGCGCTGTTTTAGGTCTTTCACCAGCGCGGCCGCGGGCTTGTCGATTTTGCGGCACGATGCGGGCAACCCTTTTGCGATCGCGCCGTGATGGTCCCAGTATTGGTTTTTGGTGAACAGCTGCACAAAGCGAACGCCACGCTCGATCAAGCGGCGAGCGATCAAGCACCGCTCTCCAAACTCTTTCGTTTCGGGCTCGTTAATTCCGTACATCTCGTGCATCGTTTTGGATTCACGACTGAGATCGGTTGCTTCGTCGGCAGCAAACTGCATCCGTTCCGCCAATTCATAGTTGGCGATGCGTGCTTGCAATTCATGTTCACCGGTTCGCCGCTGAGCATGTCGCTTGTTCAGCGACGCCAGCAGACCCAAATAGTTTTCTTGAATCTCGCCATCCAAATGCGGCGGAGGCTGCAGATTCAAAATTCGCGGCTCGACCGGCCGAATCACCGTGCCTTGAAACAGTGACGGCAGCCAGCCGTTGGACCAGTTCAAGACGCCTTCGACTGGCAGCCCTTGTGGATCGGTCATGGCGATGTAGGCCGGCAAACTTTGACTCTCGGCGCCCAAGGCGTACGTCAACCAGCTGCCCAGTGCGGGCCGCCCCTTCAGCGGCCGTCCCCCGTTCATCGCATGGATCGATTGCCCATGGTTGTTGACGCCGGTATGCATTGACCGGATCACCAACGCGTCGTCGGTGATCGTGGAGAAGTGCGGCAGCAGTTCAGACACATCCGTGCCATGCTCACCGTACTTTTTGAATTTCCAGGGCGAGCCAAAAATTTTCGAGCTTGCCTGAGCCGCATTGTCGTACTTGATTTTTCCCGGGAACTTTTGCAGGTGCATCTTGTTGAGTAGCGGTTTCGGGTCAAGCAGATCGATCTGGCTCGGCCCGCCCTGCATGAACATCGAAATCATCGCCGTGGCGCGAGGGGCAATCGGCGGCGTCTTAGGCTTCAAATCAAATCCATGCGTTCCCATTTGCGGTTTCTTAGGCTCGGCACTCGCGTGTTCGGCCATCATGCACGCCAGAGCGAGTGGGCCGCCACGCATCATCGAGGATGCCAGGAAGTGTCGCCGAGTCGAACGTCTTTGCGAGTCGTATGAGGTCATGGCATTTCGATGAATGTGGGAAGTCGGTTAGCGATTTGTGCTCAAATTTGCGTCGCGGTAGTCGTCAAGACTTTCGAGAAGTGCTAAGGACGTTCAGAACAATAAATGGCGGGCGGTAGTGGACGAGGCTACGAGTCCTGCAGCTGCACTGAGCCAAAAGGACTCGTTGCCTCGTCCACTACGGAAGACGCCGCCAGTTATTCTTCCGACGGTCCTAATCGACGTATAAAAACTCATTCGTACTAAACATGGCTTGGCAGGCACTCGCCAGCGCCAATCGGTGGGCGGCAGCAGGAGTCAGTTTTGAGTTGCGAGCTCGAAACGCGGCAGTTTGCTTCTCGACAAACTCCATCATCTCGACCAGGACGGTATTTTCGATCGAGTTGCCGAAGCATTGTTTCCAAGCTTGCGATATCTGCTGCGCTGGATCGTCGTCCGCGCGAATCATTTGATCGGCGAGTCGCTCGGCATGGTCAATCGCAAATTGGCTGTTCATCATCAGCAGCGATTGAGGGGCGACATTCGAAAAATTACGTTCGGTGCAGTTAGGGGACACGGTCGCAATGTCGAATGTTTCCAAGACCGCCAAGGGACGGCTGCGGCGGACTTGAACATAGACACTTCGTCGTGACACTCCCTCGAAATCGTTGTCTTCACCCGTCGGTTTGCGTTCGCCGTCAAGCTTTTCTTTGCCCAGCACGATTTGCCCTACCGCGTCCTCTTTGACGGGCACAGGTGGACCATGCATCTCGCTTGTCATGACGCCGGTTGCGGCAATCATCGCGTCGCGGATCGCTTCGGACTCCAATCGGCGAATTGACATTCTCGCATACAGCCGATTGTCGGGATCGATGCGATCAAGCTTTTCGGTGCGATGTGATCCTTGGGTGTAGGTGGTCGATAACATCATCATGCGGTGCATCCGTTTCATTTTCCAACCGCCACGCATCAAGTCATCCGCAAGCCAATCGAGTAATTCGGGATGCGTCGGCTCCGAGCCCAATCGTCCAAAATCACCAGGCGAGTCGACGATGCCGCGACCAAAATGGTGGAGCCACATACGATTGATTAACACCCGAGCCAACAACGGATGTTTGCCGCTGGTTAGATGCCGTGCGTAGGCGAGTCGTCGTCCTGTGGTCGAACGATCGGGATCATTGGCTTCGATCTGCACCGGCGTAAACGATTGCAGAACTGTCAGTTCACCGGGGCCGACGGTTTGACCTAACTGGTTGTGATCGCCACGAATGAATAGGTGGGACTCGGGCGTATGATTGACGGGTTCGGTCAACACACGCAAAAAGTTTTCTTTGGGAGCGGTGCTGCGGATTTCGGCGATTTCACTCTGCAGGTCGGCGAGTTCTTTTTTCGAATCGAGTTTTCGACAAATCGCCGCAGCTTCGCGATACCGCTGGATTTCGGCAAAGCCCGTGGGATGATGCTGTTCGAGCGATATCGCAGTGACAACAACGTCGGGGGACTCGGCCGCGATTTTTTTCTGTGCTTCGGCGATGTAACGGGCTTCGCGTTCGGCCGCCGCTTTTTCGATATCATTGGCTCGGCGCGCTCGCTGTTGCGAGTACAGGTACAGTGATCCAGCCGAGATGCTGGCGACGCTTGGGTACTCGGCCAGCAACGCGACCTGCTCAGCAGTCCGTTTTGCTTTCTCGGTTTGGTAGGCTGCTTTTAACGGCTCTCGTTTTTCATCGGGAACAACCAGCAGTTCTTCGTACAGCGTTCGATCGAGATGCTCTTGTTGGCGCCGCGTGCGTGCTGCTGTCGCTTCGTTGGCTCGTGCTTCGACTGCGGCACGGGCTTGCTTGTCCGCCTCGGTGTAGAGTGAGATCCGTCGTTGCAGCGGAGTTTTCCATTTCTTCCAATCCAGCGCAGGTTCGAAGATGGCTCGCAGACGATGGTAGTCCGCTTGGCTGATCGGATCGTAACGATGGTCGTGGCAACGGGCACAGCCGACCGTCAGCCCCAACAGTGATGTCGAAACAATGTCGATGGTGTCCGCGATCGTCGAGTTGATAGCGAGGTCCCGTTCCGGTCCCCCGGCGGCTGTCCCATCAGGTGCCATCCTGAGGAACCCGGTCGCCGCGAGTTGGGCAATCCGCTGCGGTGTTAACTCGCCTGATCCGCCTGCCTCATCAACCAACTCGTCGCCCGCCAACTGCTCGACAACGAATTGGTCTAGCGGTTTGTCATCGTTGAAACTGTCGATCACGTAGTCGCGATAGAAGTAGGCGAACTCTCGCTCGACGTCGGTGTTGGTGTAACCGTCGGAGTCGGCGTAGCCCGCGACGTCCAACCAATGCCGGCCCCAGCGTTCGCCATATCGAGGCGAAGCTAACAATCGGTCGATCAGATTTTCGTAGGCGTTAGGACTAGGGTCATGAACAAATGCTTCGACGCTTTCGGGATCCGGCGGCAATCCCCATAGATCAAATGTCGCTCGGCGAATCAGCGTGTAGCGGTCCGCCGCCTCCGAGAAAGCGAGGCCTTGTGACTCGAGCCGATGCAAGACAAACGCATCGATCGGCGTGGCAACGCGCGAGGAAGCGACCGCGGGAAGTTGCGGACGGGATATCGGCTGGAACGACCAGAAGGCCCGTTCCTCTTCGGTGATGTAGTCGCCTGCGTCGAGCGATTCAGGTTCTTCGCGAGCGGTTTTGGCTCCTTGCTGAATCCATTCACGCAGCGTCGCGATATCGCCGTCGGATAGGTTTTTGTCACCCGGGGGCATATCGCCTGAGGTGACTCGGTCTAGCAGTAGCGATTCGTCTGGGTTGCCCGCCACAATCGCTTCGCCTGAATCGCCGCCCGCGACAATCCAGTGCCGAAGTCGCACGTCGAGTTCCGCCTCTTTGACGCCACTTTCACCGTGGCAGTGAAAACAGTGTGCCTTCAAGATTGGCCGAACATCTTTTTCGAACGTCAGCGGCGATGCCGAGTAGCCTAGCGTAGGACCGATGCCCGTGAGGACGACGAACAGCGCAAGCGAGCGAATGGCGTTCATAGTATGGCGCGGGGGTGGGATGTAGCGGCAGGAGGCAGGTGGGAACCCCAATCATAAACGAAATCACCGCGTCGCAGGACAGGAATCTAAGTCTATGGATTGAGGAAAATCCAAGAAATCCGCGTACCGCCGCTTACGCAACAGGCCATTCGGCCTGCCAAATTGATATTCGGCATGTATCTGCAGTTACCTCTCCACCGACGAAGGAGCATGCTGAAGTAGTCTATTTCAAATGCCTGTCATGATGCCCGCTTTCACCGTGACAGCGGTAGCGAGTCACCTCTCCCGGCGAAGCTGGGAGAGGTCCAGCGGGCCCCTTAGGCCTTGTTCGGGTGAGGGCCGACCGCGCAACTTAGCGTGAAGTGGAACTCAACTTGCTCGGACGCCCTCACCCGAGCATCGCTGTGGGCTCTGCTCGACCTCTCCCCTGTCAGTCACCTCTCCCGAGCGTTAGCTTGGGAGAGGTCCAGCGGGCCCTTTAGGCCTCGTTCGGGTGAGGGCCGACCGCGCAACTTAGCGTGAAGTGGAACTCAACTTGCTCGGACGCCCTCACCCGAGCATCGCTGAAGGCTCTGCTCGACCTCTCCCAAACTGCGTTCGGGAGAGGTGACAGGAAAACGGCGCAACCAAAAATCCCAACAAGCCCAACGTTTTAGTCGTTCAGGCTGACAAACTCAAAAGACACCTGCCTACCTGTTTATTCGCTGCCGGATGGCTCAAATCCCATGCGATACAGTCGCTGGGATGCTTTGATCGCGTCTGCGTTGGCGGGGTCTGCTACGACGTTGACCATTTCAAGTGGATCGACTTCGTGATCGTACAATTCCGAAGCGACGATGTTATTGGTTTCCCAATCACGCCACTCGGTGTAGCGGTATCGCGCGGTCCGCACCGACCGGCCCATGACCGCGGGGGCGTCTTTATAATACGCCGGACGCGGATGCTGAGTGTAAGCGGCTTGTTTCACCGTGGCGGCGGGATCCTCGAGAATGGGAACCAGACTGACGCCTTCGACGCCATCGAGCTTGGGAAGTCCGGCCAATTCGGTCAGCGTCGGAGCCATATCGATCAACTCGGCCAGCGAGTCCGTCTTGGTACCGCGATTCTGCATTTCGGGAGCCGAAAAGATCATTGGCACGGCGGCATCGAGTTCGAAATTCGACGTCTTGGCCCACAACGTTTGCTCGCCCAGATGGAAACCATGGTCGGACCAGAACACGACGATCGTATTGTCACGCATTTTCAGTGCATCCAATTCGTCGAGCACGCGCCCCACTTGCGCGTCCAGATAGCTGATCGCAGCCAAGTAGCCATGTCGCATCTCCATCACTGCGTCATCGGTGAGCTTGCGAGGGTTCTTCCCCCCCACGATTTCTTGGCTGTTGTGCCATGCAATCCGCGGAGCGTCTTTGGGCCACGCTGGATTCGGGGGCGGCGACAAGGCGTCGCGGTCATACATGTCCCAGTATTTTTTGGGCGCATTAAAGGGCGAGTGCGGCTTCCAAAAACCGACCGCGAGAAAGAACGGTTTGTCACTCGTTTTGCGTTCTCGCAACGCGTCAATCGCCATCGACGCAATGCGGCCGTCGAAGTAGGCGTCGTCGGGAACGTCGCGGCATTCGCACTTAATGTCTTTGGCTAGATTCGGGGGAAGCTCGCCATCGACAATCGGTTTGTCCGAACTGTGCGTGGCAAAGTGCATCACGGCAGGGACGCTCCACGATGCGGGATCCCCTTTCAGATCGTGAACCCAATTGTGATAGATCTTGCCAATGTTTTGCGTGAAGTAGCCATGGCTCATAAAGTGTTGCGGCAGCGTCACAACATCGGGCATTTGATCACGAAAGTGCGTCCCCAAGTTCCATATTTGAAGGGTGTCCGGACGCAGTCCGGTCATCAGTGATGCACGCGACGGATTACACAACGCTTGTTGACAATAGGCGTGAGTGAATAGTCGTCCTTGCTCGGCCAACGCATCGATGTTCGGCGTCAGCACTTCGGGATTGCCCAAGCATCGCAAATCGTTGCGAAGGTCGTCGGCAGCGATAAACAGCACATTGGGACGCTCTGCCGCACGAGCCACCAACGCTGGAAATGACAGACATGCGACCAGAAAGAAAACATAGTATTTCATCAACAATTACCTAACCTAACCTAACCTAACCTTTGTATTTATTTGCTACTGTCTTTACTCATCAGACGGTGAAGCGGGGATCACAGGCAACACAATCCGGCTCGGCCGTGAAGCATCGTGGTAAATGGTTTGCGTGGCAACCTTGGTCGTTCGATGTCGGTTGAGCGGTTCACCCGTGTTGGGATTCACGTCGAAACGAGGAAAGTTGGAACTCGAAATGTCGACCCGAATTCGATGTCCTTTTTTGAACACGTTCGATGTCGGGTACAGCTTGATAGTGAACTCATACGTTTCTCCCGGAGTCATCATCACTTCCTTGGTCAGCGACTCACGAAAACGGGCTCGCACAATGCCGTCACCAATATTCAAATCAAAACCGCCTGGCCAATCCGCTGACGGAGGATAGACGTCGATCAACTTGGCAGTGAAGTCGGTGTCGATGGCCGAGCTCGAGGCGAACAATCGCACTTCGATTTCTCCGGTGACCTCGACATCCTGTTCAAGGGGTTCGCTCTGAAACACAAGCACATCAGCACGAGCGGACAGCGGGATGGGGTCTTTGAAATTCCAAAGATGGGGTCCCCCTTTCTGGTTCCAAGCTCCTTGCAACATGATGTCGTCACTGGAGGAGAGATTGCCACCAATATTCGGAACCGGATTCTTCGGGTCAAAGTCATATTGTGTGGTTGCCTGCTCGATTTTTGGCATTGTCGTTGACAATCCACCGCCAGACTGCAGATAGAATTCGGTGTACTCGGTTCTCGCCAGCGGCCATTCCAGTTCGTTGCGCCAAAATCCACCGTGTTGCAAACGGCCTTGCTCATCTTTGCTGCCGTCACCGGTTCCCATCACAAAGATGCGTACGGGAGTCTTGAATGGATCCGCCTTGCCAACCGAATTATCGATCCCTTTCATCCAGTGGTCATACCACTCTTTGCGCCACGCCCATTGATCGCTGATGGCGGCGTCTTTGCCAAAGTTGACTTGCCCGTGAGCGTGACCGGTTTGCTTGCCATGGATCCACGGTCCCATGATCATATAGACCGGACCTTTGATCGCCGAATTCAGAGCCATAAAGGTGGCGGTGTTATTCCCGCCCCATGAATCGTACCAACCCGACACCAGATAAACGGGAATGTCTTTGTATTTTTCAGGTGCATCGACGATGTTGTTTTGAGCCCAAAATTCGTCGTTGGGGCCATGTTCCATCGCTGAGATTAGCCAATCTTCGTATTCAGGGGAAAGCCGTAGGGGCGTCATCCCACGTCGCGTGGGCAGATTCTCGAGGTAGGCAAATCTCTGGTCCGCCATCTCACGCAGTACCTCGGCGGTAGCAGGATTCTTACCCGCGCGACTACCTCGACCGGCATTCAGAAATATCC
The DNA here is from genome assembly GCF_039541335.1 of Novipirellula rosea. Lineage (NCBI taxonomy): Bacteria > Pseudomonadati > Planctomycetota > Planctomycetia > Pirellulales > Pirellulaceae > Novipirellula > Novipirellula rosea. The sequence continues at coordinate 78,064 of NZ_BAABGA010000114.1, forward strand.
AGTTCCAAAACCGCAGTTCAAAGGCACCGGCATTGCGGATACTTTGACGGCCCATGTTTGCCATCGCATCGACGGGGATCACGGTCGTTAATTCCGGGGCTCCGGCAATCGCCATCGCGTGCTGAGTACCGCCAAAGTACGAAGTGCCGATCATGCCGATCTTTCCGTTGGACCAGGGTTGTTGACCTATCCATGCGGCACAATCCACTCCGTCGGGTCCGTCGTCGGTAAGCATGTGCCAGACGCCTTCGGAGTTATAACGCCCACGCGTGTCCTGGGCGACAAACACGTAGCCATGGGTGGCATAGTAGGCGCCCATCGACTTGGAACCGGCTTTGTTGTAGGGCAACCGTGACAAGATGACCGGTAACGCCTCGTCCAGCGGTTGGTCCCCAACAGCGGGCCGGTAGACGTCAGTTGCCAATCGCACTCCGTCACGCATCGGAACCATCACGTCACGTTGGACAACATAGTCGGCCGCAGCACTGAAGGATCCGCTGGCGATCACCAGCACGATCAAAAATGCCCAGCGAGATTGTCTTCGTACTACCGCATTGTATGGAGTCATGTCTTGCTTCTGTTGTTGAGTACCCAACAGCGGGCGTGCATTTTGTTTTGAATCGGAGTGCCCGGCATCGGTTGCTCCCCAACCAACCAGGGAATCACGCGGCCAACCACGGAATCACCGGGCGACTAATTCTATAGAGTATAGTCGATCGTGAACGACCGGTGTCCCGGCACGTGTCTATTGAGGTTGGTGCTTTTTCACAACCCGACGCGTAAGTTTTGAAGTTGCGTTTTTCAGCCACGGTAGTGGCGGCAGCATGTAGCCTGGGGCGTAAGCCCCAGGAAAACGAAGAAAACAATGATCCGAAGCCCCGGAGGGGCGACAGAAAGCGAAATGATCGATCGCTGCCGCCCCTCCGGGGCTATAATAACGTTTGGCTCCGGAAATCCTGGGGCTTACGCCCCAGGCTAAATGCTGTCGTGCCTCCGGCACTTTAAAATATTCGCAACTTCAAAACGCGGAAGCGAGGGTATATCGATCTTGATACGGTCCCTCGCTCACGCTTCGGGTTGTGATTTGTGTATGTTCACTGACTCACATTGGCCGTTTCGGCTTGGCGTTGTCGCAATCGCTTGCCAAGGTATTTCGCCGTTTCGTCGGCAATCACGTTGTATCCCGCCAGATTGGGGTGACGGTCGGAATACCACCCAGGCAAATCGCCGAGAATGGGATCGAGCTCGTTGTCCATCACTTCCACGCTGGGGCCGTGAATAAACGGCTGGACCAATGGATGATATTGAGCGGGAACTTTGGCGAGCGGGTAACGGCGATAATTCAGCGAGTTCACGCCCTTGCTCAACTCTGCAGCGTAACGCGGGTAGATATCGAAGACTTCCAGATTCTCTGCCGCGGCGGCTTGACGAACCAAGTCGTTGATCTGATCGCTCGCCTCTTCACTGGAAAACGGAATCACGGTCATCGGAATCAGTTCGGCAGACGGATGATCGTGGCGTAACCGATCGCACAATTCGGCAAAGTGTTTGGGGAAATTCTCGACAAAGTTCTCAATCTTTGCACGGTCATTCAAGCCATACCGAATGAAGATGTAATCGATTCCAGGCAATTTTGAGGCGTCGCGATCATAGCGGCCTGAATCGAGCAGTCGGCGAATCGTTTCACCGCTCTGGCTTGAATTGATAACATGACATGCGGGCAGGTCTGCATCCGCCGCCAACAATTGTTCCAGGACCGTTTCTAAATGAGGGCCTTCCGGCTTTAGTCGCCGCGGCACACTGCCCTCGGTGGTGCTGTCGCCGAGCAACAAAATTTGCAGCTTGCCCTCATGCTCGGCTTGAACACGAGACGGGGACGCGATGATCGCTATGACGAGGGCAAGGGTACCAAGACGAGCGACGAGCGGCTTCAGTCGGAATTGATTCATCGGTGGTTATCCTGTGTTAGACCTATCTATTTGCGTAGCGAAACTCGTCAAACGGCTTGTTGATTTAGTGAGCCGTGACGCGTCAGCGGCGGGGTCCCACGCGCTACCCGGTACCTTACGGCCCACGGCTCACCGTTGCGATTTGCATTTGGATTAAATCAACAAGCCGTCAAGAGTTTCGACCTGTTCAGCGATTGACGAAAGTCTTGACGACTTCCGCTACGGGGCATCCCGACACTTACTGTTCCGGCGTTGCTTAGCTGATAATTTCGCGGACGACGCGTGCCGGTCGGCCTGCGGTGATGATTTGTTGTTGGTTGCGGTGAGGAAAGGCGACTTGCTCGTAATCCAAACCAAACAAATGCATCACGGTCGCTTGGAAATCGTTCGGAGTGACAATGTTTTCAACCGCATGGTGCCCAAAAACGTCAGTTTTACCGAACGTCATGCCGCCACGAACGCCGCCGCCCGCCATCCAAATGCTGAATCCCTGACCATTGTGGTCGCGTCCCGCCTTTTCCGGCGAGCCCTGTTCTTGCGTGACTGGCAGCCGGCCGATTTCGCCGCCCCAGTGAACGAGCGTTTCGTCCAGCATGCCACGTTGCCGCAGATCCGCGACCAAGGCCGCGACCGGCTGGTCGGTCTTTCGGCAAATCGACGCGAGCCCCGATTTCAGATTGCTGTGGTTGTCCCAAGGCTGATTGTGGTGAAACAGTTGCACAAAGCGAACGCCTCGCTCGACCAATCGCCGTGCCAATAAACAGCGGGTGCCGTATTCACGTGTCTCGGGTTGATCCAACCCGTACATCTTGTGTGTCGCCGCGGTCTCTTGTGAAATGTCTAACGCATCACTGGCTGCGGTTTGCATCCGAGCCGCTAACTCGTAGCTGGCGATCCTTGCCTCGAGGTCCGATTCGCCCGGATGTGACTGCAAGTGTTGGCGGTTGAGTGTTTGCAAGAAGTCCAGGTTTTGACGTTGGAATTCGCCCGACAGATGCGTTGGGGGTTGCAGATTGAAGATTCGCGGCTCTTTCGGACGCAGCACCGTTCCTTGGAACAGCGAAGGCATAAATCCATTGCTCCAATTGGTCGCTCCATCAACAGGATGACCGCCGGGATCGGCTAACACCATAAACGCGGGCAAATCCTGTGATTCGCTGCCGAGTGCATACGTCAACCACGATCCGAACGTCGGACGACCTAACACCGCGGGAATGCCGCTGTGAAAATAGCGGATGTTGACTTCATGCCCATTCGCCCCGGTACGCATGCTGCGAATCAAGCAGATATCGTCGACAACCTCCGCAGTGTGCGGTAGCAATTCGGACAACTCCGTTCCGCATTGGCCATGAGGCTGAAACCGGTACGGACTGCCGAGCAGTTTTTTGCTGGCTTCATTGACAAACGAAAACTGAATGTCGCCTGAATAATCGGTCCCGTCATATTTGCTAAGCTCGGGCTTCGGATCGGTCAAATCCATATGCGATGGCCCGCCGTGCTGGAACAGCGAGATCATCGCCTTGGCTCGCGGCGTGAAGTGAGGCGAGCGAGGAAGCATGTCGTTGTGCTGTACCTCCTTTAACACCGGAGGTTTTGCTGACGCATCTTCCTGAGTCAACATCCATTGCAATGCCAATGCTCCTACACCCATGCCGGTGTTCTGCAAGAATTGACGCCGCGAATTGGTGGGAGGGTGGGGATTCATGATGGGCCGATATTCGTAATCATTCGATGTAAATGAATTCGTTGGAATTGAGCAGCATTTGACAGAGATTGACGAGCACTTGTTTCGCAGGGGTGCTTCCCTGCATGACACCTTGGCGATCTTTTGCCATCTGTGCGAGTTGGGTGCCGGCAAATGCGAGCGTCATGCGAAGTTCATCCTCGCTCGGCGAACGCGATAATATGAGTTCCCAGGCCGCGATGATCTGTGCGGGTAAACGTGATAAGTCGTCGGCGGGACCGTGGAAATCAGCGATCGAATCATTGACGACCGCCGCTCCGTCCCGCGGCGTGAATGTCACTTTTGCCCCCCAGCTGAACGAGTCCGACGTTTCATGTGCGATGCAGTCGACGACGAGATCGATAGCGTCGCCCGCCTCCACGGAAAACGCCGCGACGGAGGTAGCGGTCGAACTGTGAAAAGCGTTCCAAGTACCCAGTTGTCCGGTTTTGGCGAAGACGCGTCCGCGAACTCCATCGCCGTTCTGGCTGCTATGTTGCAGTGTTCCCGAAATACTGACCTGCCCATCGGCCGGTGCAATCCAGCGGCGAATCGCCGGGTGTTTCGGATTGCCTGGATGGCCACCTTGCGCGGTCAAAAGCACCCAGCCGATCGTCGGGTCGGGGACGTTCACACCGCCTTGCCACTGTGTACCCGTGAAATGAGCGAGCGGATGAAAATCACGAAGCATCCCCGCGGCGTCATCGACCACCCCGGTGCCGTACGTCCACGTCGGTGGCGGCAATTCGGGCAACCATGAAGCGAGTGCCGGGATGTCGGCTTCTCGCGCGGGCTTCCCTTCCGATTGGTTCGCCTGATCGTCGGCAATCGTTCGCTCGGCAACCTTGTTTGCTTGTTCTAAAATAAATTCGCCGTTTAACATCATCAACGATTGCGGGGCCGCAGTTGATACGGTTCTCGCATCACAGTTGACGCTCATCACTGGGGCGTCAAATGTTTGTAGCATGCCCACCGGTTGGCTCCGTCGGACTTGTACATAGACACTGCGCCGCGGTTGCTGTGCGTTGACACGAACCTGGCCGGTTTCATCCTCAGCGATAGCGACCGGGGGACCAAACGGTTTGGTGTCGAGCATGCCAGACACGGCTAGAATCGAATCACGAAGGATCTCGGCGTCGACACGTTGCAGTGATTTACGCCAATAGAAATGGTTTTCGGCGTCGATTGCTTCGCGGGCTGGATCACGGAAAGAGGATTGACGCCAAGCGGTGGACGTCAAAATTTGGCGGTGCAAATGTTTCAGACTCCAACCGTGCTCGACAAAGTCGCTGGCTAACCAATCAAGCAACTGCAGGTTCGACGGATCGTCACCGAGACGTCCAAAATCGCCGGGAGTCGAAACGATGCCGCGACCAAAGTGGTGCATCCAAATTCGATTGACGATCGCGCGTGCGGTCAACGGATTGCTGCGGTCCGTCAACCATTGCGAGAATGCAAGTCGACGTCCGGTGGTGGGCAAATTCGGATCGTCGATGGGGAACTCGACTCGCGTTCCTTCGGATGCCGTAACCGTCAGCGCCGCAGGACGAATTTCTTGTTTCGGTTGGTTGAAGTCGCCACGATGAAACAGATGCGTCACCGGAACATGATTCGCGGGTTCGACTAACGCATGAATGAATTCCTCTTTGGGCTTCTTGGCACGCATTTCGGCGATCTTGGCATCGTAGCCTTTCAGTTCTTCGGCGGCTTTCGGACGGTATTGGTACAGCACCCCGGGGGTGACGTTGATCTGCGGATGGCGGGCGAGCAATTTGGTTTGTTCCGCAGTCCGCTGGGCGGCCGTTGTTTCATACGCCGTCCGCAACTCGGTGCGTAACGGTTCTGCGAACTTCAATAGTTCTTCGTCGAATACCTGTTTGATAAATGCCGTCTGTTTCTCTTTCTTCTCAGCCGCTACCGCCTGGACCTCGACTTCGATTGCTGCGGCTTTGGCACGATCTTGTTCGGTCGAGAGCGAGACCAAGCGTTGGGCGGGCGGCTTCCAAGCTTGCCAATCCAAGGCCGGTTCAAAGACGGCCCGCAGTGCAAAGTAGTCGGCGTGCGAAATCGGATCGTAGCGGTGGTCGTGGCACTGGGCACACTGCACGCTCGACCCGAGTAGCGTGCTGCTAATGATTTGCAACGTGTCGGCAATGGTTTTGTTGCGAGCTTCAGGGCTGTTGTCGCCACTTCCCGTGCCATCTGCTGCCATTCGCAAAAAGCCGGTGGCCGTCAGCAACTCAATTTGATCTTCCGTCCAATCGCCATCGGCTGGCCCGGCCAGTTCATCTCCGGCGATTTGTTCTGTAATAAATTGATCAAACGGTTTATCGTCGTTCAAAGATCGGATCACGTAATCACGATAGCGCCACGCCCAATCACGGCCGCTGTCACCGACCGTGTAACCGTCGCTGTCGGCGTACCCGGCGGCGTCCAACCAATGCCGTGCCCACCGCTCGCCGTAGTGAGGTGATCGCAGCAATTCATCGACCAATTGTTCGTACCAATCCACATCAGGGCAATGCGTCCATCGATCGACTTGAGACTTCGTCGCTGGCAATCCGATCAAGTCGTTATACAGACGCTGGATGAGCGTGAATCGATCGGCATCGGGTGAAAGCGTGAGACCCGACGGCATGGCCGCAACGAGCAATGCGTCGATCGGCGTGCGGACGCTGCCGCTTGTTGGAATGACCGGAATCGGCGGCTGCTTGATCGGTTGATAAGCCCAATAGTTTCGTTCTTCTTCGGTGATCGGGATGCCCGGTTCGAGTTGCTCGGGTTCCGTGCGCCGCGTCGCTGCTCCTTGGCGAATCCATTTCTCGAGGACCGCAATCTTGTCGTCCGATACACGCGCTTCGCCTGGTGGCATATCGCCATCGATGATTCGCTCTAGCAGCAAACTTGAGTCGGGATCGCCCGGTACCAAAGCAGTACCCGAGTCGCCACCGGATGCAATGAAGTGGACAAGTCTCAAGTCCAATCCACCTTCGAGCTCTTCGGTCGCTCCGTGGCAATCGAAACAATATTCACGCAGGATTGGGCGAATTTCAGTTTCGAAGTAAATCTTCTCTTCGGCTTTTGTCGATCCGCCCGAGACCAGTAAGCCAATCACGAGCAGAAGTGACATTCGAGCGACTACCGAACGATTCGGCAGCCAAGACGCCAGCCATGGAAACATGGTGAGATACCGATTCGATAAAGGTGGGATGATCGAGGTGGGGCTGGCCGCTGTGCCGATGCCAGTGATTGCTATTGTGACGCGTTCCGCGGTGAATAGCAACAACATATCGCCTGCCGACGCGAACGCGACTAAGAATCGAAGCGAAACTTGCGCAGTGTTAGATTCTACGTAATGGTAGCGATTTAGCAGGCAATGCTAACGCTAGGCGGCTAAGACGTTGGGCTTGTTGTGAGTTTTGGCTGCGCAAGTTTTCTGCCGGTCTATAGTGCAGTTACCTCTCCACCGACGAAGTTGGGGGAGAGGTCGAGCACGCCCTTTAGGCGTTGCTCGGGTGAGGGGGCGACCGCGCTATCGGCGAGCAGTTCCGGTGCAAACGGCGTTATCGTCGGCGAGTGGCTTGCTCGGTCAGCCCCCTCACCCGAACGTCGCTGAAGGCTCCGTTCGACCTCTCCCCCAACGAAGTTGGTGGAGAGGTGGCAGAAAATCAACGCAACAAAATTCACGACAACACGCAAATTTAGCAGCCAAAGCTAATCCCCAAACGCCTTATATGATTCAGCCCGATGATTTCTGCCTACCTGTTCTAGGCGACGTGACTGATCCACTTTTGAAAGTCCTCGGGATCGACATTGCGGCCGCTCAGCACGACGACAATGTCTACATCACCGCTGATATCGATTTTTCCGGACAACAAAGCGGCGATGGTGCTTGCACCGGATGGTTCGCTGCGGAGTCCATGCTGGGTGTCAATCCACTTCATTGCTTGACACGTTTCGGGGTCGGTTACGCACACCGACGCGGTGACGTGCTCGCGAAGGATAGGCCAATTGTGCTCACCCACATCGTAGGACAACAATCCATCACAGATGCTGTCGGGATGATCCACTCGAACGCGTTTTCCGGCAGCCAGTGACTGAGCAAAGTCGTCGGCTCCGGACGGTTCAACGCCAATGATCTTTGCAGTGGGGAACCCGTCGGCGATCGCCAACGCATGACCCGCCATCAACCCGCCACCGCTGACCGCACAAACGAAATGAGAAACCTCGCGTCCTTGTCGTTTCAGTTCGTCGACGATTTCCAGGCCGCCGACTCCGTTGCCTGAGATCACGTCATTGTCATCGTAAGGCGAAGCCTGGATCGCTTGTTCGTTCTCGGCAATTTCACGTGTCATACGGTCACGTTGGCCGGTTTGATGATCGGTCGACTTGTCGTACGTTCGCACCTCGGCACCAAACGAACGGGTGCGAGCGAACTTGATTTTCGGTGCGTCTTCGGGCATCACGATGATCACTCGCTTGCCGAACGTCATCCCCGCAAACGCCAATCCCGATGCGAAATTGCCGGAGGAGTGGGCTGCGACGGGACGATCACCGATCTGATCCAAATGCTGAGCCATCCAGTTGATTGCGCCTAGCAATTTGAACGATCCGACCGGCGTCCATCCATAATCCTTGATCCAAACCCGGCGACCGGATGCCAATCCGAGTTCCTTTTCCAATGCGTATGAACGAATTAGCGGAGCAGGGGAAAGGTGTTGGCGGATGACTTTTTCAGCGGCGCGTACGTCGGCGATTGTGGCTACGGAAGGCATGGGTGGGGAGCAGTGTGGAGGGAGGAGGCAGGTTAGGCGAAGAAGACTTTTTCAGCAGTTCCTTTCAGTAGCCACTGCTTGTCACTTGCGGACAGGAAATCGATGCGATCGCGTATCAGTGCGATCGAGGCTTCGTAGGTGTGGCCGTCTTCGACTTGAAAGGGACAATCGCTGGCCCACATCAAACGCTCGGGACCAAAGTGCTCGGTGACCTGTTTGATCATCGGTATTAAATCGACATAGGGAGGTTGCTTCTTGCCCAGCGCATAAAAGGCGGACGTTTTGACGTGGGTGTTGGGGAAACGTGCAAGTCGACAGAGTTGGTCAAGCGAGTCTTGCTCGATCTTGCCACTGACTCCGATCCGAGCAAAGTGGTCGACGACAACGGTTGTCTTAGGAAATCGTTTGCACAGCGCATCGACGTACTGAATGTCGTCGGGATTGATTAGCGGACAGACGGCTAAACCTTCGTCCGCAGCAGTCCGCCACAGTTTCTGCATGCCGGGATCGTCCACCCAGTCCTTGGCATCGCCTCTGGAATGCAAGCGGAATCCTCGCATGCCCTTTTGGGCTAGCGACTTCATTTGCTGGACAAGGTCGGGTCGGTGATGATCGATCAGTGCGACTCCGGAAAACACACCAGGATTCGCTTTCATCACGTCCAACATGTAGGAATGGTCGTATTGATAGAAGCTCATTTGAATCAAGACGACCCGCTCGACTCCCGCCGGTCGGCAATGGCTGAATAGTTGCTCGTCGGTAAAGCTTTTGGGAAGCATGTCCGATTTGGAAAAATCTGGACTGATCGGATATTTGTCGGTGTCGGGTGTCCAGACATGAACGTGGGCGTCGATCCATCCCGGCGATGATTTGGGCGAGGTCGCCTCGGCGGGTGAGGCACCGCAGGTTTGCATCGCGGTTGCGGTCGCCGCAGAGGCAATCACGCCACCGACGAAGGTACGTCGAGACAATTTGATGGATGGATCGTTTTTCAATTTCGTATCCTGCGTTTGCGTATTACTTGAATTCGGTTACGAACCGTCGATAGATCTCTGCGGCCTGAACGACTTGGCTGCACTCAATGTACTCGACTGCCGCATGGGCCTGGTCGATGCTTCCGGGGCCCAAAATCATGCTGGGGATGCCAATCGCCCCAAACTTGCTGGCGTCGCTGCAAAACGGCACTCCGATCAAGGCCGCGTCCAATCCCATGTCGCGAAGGACATTTGCCATCGTTTGCACCGCAGGCGAACCAGCATCGGTTTCTAGCGGTCGGTCGCTCAGCATCGGTGGGTGCATGACCACATCCATGCCAGGATGTCCGGCCGCAACCGAATCGATCAGCTGTTGATAATGAGCCAGTACCGTTTCGCGTGTCTCACCAGGCAGCAGTCGGCGATCAATCTCGATTTCGCAGCGGTCGGGTACAAAATTGATTTGCACGCCACCACGAACGATGCCGATATTGCACGTTGCCGGTCCGAGCAGCGGATGAGTGGCCTCAGACAACCGAAGCGTGTCTTTTTGAATCGCGGTGATCACGTGAGCCATGTGCTCGATCGCGTTGACGCCCAGATGCGTCTTTGCCGAGTGTGCTGCCTTGCCGCGAGTTTCGATCTTCCAGCGAACGAGTCCCTTGCTGGCGATCACCGGCATCAAATCCGTTGGCTCGGCGATGATGGCGGCTTCGGCCGTCCAAGGATTTCGAGGTGATGTTTCTTGCTTCAAAATTTGCGGGTCGACTGGACCGGCATCAAGCGAGTCGCACAGCGCAACGACACCTCGGTACGAGAACTCTTCGTCGATGGTGGCAGCGAACAGCACATCGCACTCCGGCGTGATTCCGTCGGCCGCGACGCTGGCGACGGCGTGCATCATCGCCGCCATCCCGCCTTTGGTGTCACATGCGCCCCGGCCGTACATCTTGCCGTCTCGGATTTCCGGGTTCCATGGATCAATCGTCATCCCGATCGTCGAGACGGTGTCCATGTGAGCTTCGAGCACAATTCGCCGCTGCGGATCGCGACCGGGGACGCGAGCGATGACGTTGGGTCGGTCAGGGTAAACGAGTTGCCGCCATGTTTCGATGCCTCGTGTAGCAAAAAACTGCTCCACAAAATCAGCCATCTCGGCCTCGGGAACCCCCGCTTCGTAATTGGGATTGACGCTGTTGATCCGCACCAAATCCGCGAGCGTCTCGAGCACCGGGTGAGTCTCCCGCTCATTCTCACACATGTTTCCTTCACTCATGGTTGTCTCCGGCGAGGTTTGTGATCTTGGGACTCTCCTGTCGCCACTGGATTTCTTCGATCGGGCCGACGATAAACAGATACGCGGCGATACCGAATGCCATCACGATCGCGGCCACGTAAAAGGCCGTTTGATACGATCCCGTTTGCTCGACCGACCAACCCGCGACTAACGGTGAAACCACACCGCCCATGTTGCCAACGCAGTTTTGTATTCCTGTCCAGCTTCCCGCGGCAGGGCCGGCCAATGTTTGTGTCATCGCCCAGACGTTGGCGGTAAACATTCCGAGTGCACAACAACCGCCGGTAATCAACGCGATGCAAACGGTGGCTGAAGATGTTCGTGACGCGGCGATCAATAGTACCGCTGCGATGGCAAGCCCACCAAGGGAGATCGATTTTCGAGCGAACGTGGCCGAGTTGCCTCGTTGAATCAAGCGATCGGCTGCCCAGCCCCAGAACACCGAAGACGCTGCCATTGCCAAGAACGGAAGTGCTGCCGAAACTGCGGTCTCTTTCAAATTCAGATGATGGACGTCCATCAAATAGGATGGCAGCCATGTCAGTAAAAAGTACCAAACGTAGCCTAGCGAAAACATGCCCAGCGAGGTTCCCCAAACAGCACGATGCAGTCCTACTTGTACCAGCGAAGGACGATTCGTTTTCGGTGTTGGCTTGTCAACGTGGTGGTCGTGCCGCGGGCGTGACGGAACATATTTGATCCAAGGCAGCAACCAAAAAATGCTGCCGATGCCGAGGGCGATGAACAGCGCACGCCAACCAAATTGATCGACTAACAGACCGCCAGCCAGAATGCTCAGTGCGGGACCGATTTTGGTGCCCGCGTCGATCAAGGCGTTGGCGGTGCCACGTTTGTGCTCGGGGAAGTTTTCGACGATCAGTCGGGAAATCGCGGGATATGCGGCACTTTCGCCCAGTCCCAATAGTAAGCGGGCCGCCAGTAGTGCGGTGAAACCGCCGACAAATCCGGTCAAGGCGGTTGCGATTGTCCAAATCAAATAGCCGCCCGCGTACACCCATTTCACATCGTATCGATCGACCAACCATCCGGCCGGCAACTGCAATAACGCGTATGACCAGAAGAACACTGACAGCAGCAGTCCCTTCTGAGTCGGCGTCAACGAGAACTCAAGTTCAATCGCCGGAATCGCAACCGATAACGCTCCGCGATCAATGTAGTTGACCAAGATCGAGACGACTAACAACGTTAACAGCACCCAGCGACTGCGGCTGAGCACGGCGGATGGATCGATGCGATTAATGTGAGTGTCGATAGGGATTTCCGATTCGGGATGGGGTGTGGGATAGGCTTCCAGCCCAGGGCTGTAAGGGTATGTTGCTAGGTTAATCCTAGCAGCTTC
>NZ_BAABGA010000115.1:0-674 GCF_039541335.1 Novipirellula rosea
GTCGCGACTTGTTGTTGGGCCGCGGCAGTCGACGCTTGTCGTGCCAATGCTGTATCAGCTTAGTAACGTAGGGCGGGATGCAGCCCATTTGCCGAGCGATTTCAACTTGCAGTAACCCCTGGTCCCAGAGACGCTTTGCCGTTTCGGACTGTTCGTCAATCAGCAATGGCCTCTTATAATCGAGTTTGAGTTCGATTTGATCATCTGGTGATACGTCGATCGAGATACCGGTAAAGCGTTTGACCAACGCGGCGACAACGTTCACCTGAGCACGACCCTGCAACCATCCGTGACCTTGTCTTCGCTCACCCTGCTGGTACAAAAGAATGGTTCCCGACATTAACGCTTCGATCAAACGACGAGCTAAACGTAGTTGCTGGTCGTCCTGTGCATCGTGAGCATCAAGCAGTTGCGTACGTAGTTTTTCGAGCATGGTGACGACCTCCTGATCCACCGGCACCACGATCTGCTGATTTTTCGCAGACTCATGCTCAGATAATTCGGCCAATGCCTCGTTGTGCGAGTGACGCAACTCGCGAATCAATTGATAAGTTTGCTGCCGTTCCGTCTCCGTCTCGCCAGGATCGCGACGGTTGAATTCGATGCGACTGCGAAACCCTTTGACACGCTCTCGCAGTCGCTGAATCGATTCCGAGTCTGGCTGAAGAACGGAC
>NZ_BAABGA010000116.1:0-674 GCF_039541335.1 Novipirellula rosea
GTCGCGACTTGTTGTTGGGCCGCGGCAGTCGACGCTTGTCGTGCCAATGCTGTATCAGCTTGGTAACGTAGGGCGGGATGCAGCCCATTTGCCGAGCGATTTCAACTTGCAGTAACCCCTGGTCCCAGAGTCGCTTTGCCGTTTCGGACTGTTCGTCAATCAGCAATGGCCTCTTATAATCGAGTTTGAGTTCGATTTGATCATCTGGTGATGCGTCGATCGAGATACCGGTAAAGCGTTTGACCAACGCGGCGACAACGTTCACCTGAGCACGACCCTGCAACCATCCGTGACCTTGTCTTCGCTCACCCTGCTGGTACAAAAGAATGGTTCCCGACATTAACGCTTCGATTAAACGACGAGCTAAACGTAGTTGCTGGTCGTCCTGTGCATCGTGAGCATCAAGCAGTTGCGTACGTAGTTTTTCCAGCATGGAGACGACCTCCTGATCCACCGGCACCACGATCTGCTGATTTTTCGCAGACTCATGCTCAGATAATGCGGCCAATGCCTCGTTGTGCGAGTGACGCAACTCGCGAATCAATTGATAAGTTTGCTGCCGTTCCGTCTCCGTCTCGCCTGGATCGCGACGGTTGAATTCGATGCGACTGCAAAACCCTTTGACACGCTCTCGCAGTCGCTGAATCGATTCCGAGTCTGGCTGAAGAACGGAC
>NZ_BAABGA010000117.1:0-1476 GCF_039541335.1 Novipirellula rosea
CTTTGCCATTTCGTGGAGATCGTCGTCGGTCAATGAATCAGAAACTCCATGGGCGAACGGTGCCCGTCACCGGGCCGGGAAATTTGATTGTCCATTTGTGAAACCGCGCAAGCCCGGCTCCGGTGGACGGGATGGTTACCCGCCGTCTTGGATCGATGCAGAGTCGTCATCGTAGTCAGCGGTGGCGAAGTCGGACGGAATCACTGGAGCCGACGTTTGCGTTGGAAAATGCAACATCCCACCAATCCCAATGCTAAGCAGCAGAAGCCCCAGTAGTGCCGAGTAACCGGCCCATGATCTTGCGTTAGCCGTTAAAGCCAACGGACCAATGAAGACGGTGGTGTTGCGAGAGCCTGGGATGTTCACGGAATAGGTGCGAGTAACGGTGCCATCGTCCGTGTAGGTTTGTCCTGTGACGATGTCCGTGTCGATCAGTTCTGGATCGGTGGCGGCAAAAGGTTCGCGGGCAAGCGAGATTGAAGCGAAGGCAAGCAACGCGATTGGTGTCGCAAGACCGATGAAGACAAGCCAAATCGGAAAAGTGTGCATCGCCTTAATCATTGCTTTCAGTCGGGTAACGACAATGTTCACCCAGTCGCGTGAGTGAACGTGACTTCAATTTCCGGCAACCAACGCGACTTGGGTGCAACATATTGTTATCTGGACGATCTTCAGAGGATGTTGCGATCCGGAAGATTCGCCTCAGGGATTTTGGATCGAATATTGTCGATCATCCACTGCTGTTGCTTTTCGTTTAGTACTCCCTTGCGGGTTTCATCCATCAACCAACCAGCACCGTACGTGAATTCAAGAATTTGTTCGTCGCGACTATATAGTTTGATTGATATTTGATCGACAGGTTCGGTATCAATGAACGGACGCCACTTTGCGGTTCGGTAGATTTTCCGAAGTCCGTCGATTGTCTTCTGATTTGTGATCTCGTGACCATTCGCAACGATTCGATCTGCGTCCTTCATTGTTCGCATAACGGACAACTTGGGCGCTGGGTTGAGTGCTGAACAACCAGAGGTCAGCAGTAGCGTAAGTATTGCAATCCATCGCATTTGTTCAGTCCAGATAACGCCTACGATAACCGAGCGGACAAACAGGTGTGAAGCTGTTCCAGAATTGTGGGGTTATAATGGCGAAGCCAACCCCACAATTCTGGAACCTCAGAGTGATCTCCAATTCCGCTTCGGTTCATCGTTTTGTTCAAGTAAGCCGCTATCGCGGCGGGAGTAAGTTTTTCGATTTCTAGTGTAGCCGATTCTCGAGGCGCAGCCATGTTTTCTTGTTGTTTTTTACTCTCTCAACAAGGATCTACCATGGTTAACTACGATCACCTCCCCGCTGCATCTCGTTACTTCGACGGCAAGCTCTATCAGAACATGAATGAAGACCTGCAGCTTGCCGGCATGAGCAAACGCACCGTGCACGGCTACCTGCGAGCCGTGCGACAACTGGCCGACTACTGCG
>NZ_BAABGA010000118.1:0-631 GCF_039541335.1 Novipirellula rosea
CGGTCGGAGCCTCGATCGACAGCGGCACCGGTGCGTTTACCTGGACACCGAGTGAAGCCGACGGTCCGGGCGTCTACACCTTCGACGTGACTGTCAATGACGGTACGGCGACGACCAGCCAGACGATTACCGTGACGGTACTTGAAGCCAATGTGGCACCGGTACTGGATGTCTCGGCTGCCCCGACGGCTGCCGTGGACGAAGGAACCGCGATCAGCTTTACTGCCACGGCGACGGATGCCGATGCTCCGGCTCAGACGCTGACCTTCAGCCTCAGTGGTAGCGTACCTGCCGGGGCGACGATCGATCCAGCGAGCGGTGTCTTCTCGTGGACACCGAGCGAAGCTCAGGGACCTGGAAGCTATACCTTCAACGTGGTCGTCAGTGACGGCACGCTGAGCGACGTCGAAGCGATCACGATCACGGTCGACGAAGTGAACGTGGCTCCGGTCTTGAATCCGGTCGGTAACAAGAGTGCCACCGAAGGAACCTTGCTGAGCTTTACCGCCAGCGCAACCGACGCCGACCTGCCGGCCAACACGCTGACGTTCAGCTTGGCCAACGGCACCGGCGGCAGCGTTCCAGCGGGAGCCTCGATCGATCCGACGACGGGCGTGTTCACTTGGACGCC
>NZ_BAABGA010000119.1:0-9889 GCF_039541335.1 Novipirellula rosea
GATACAACCTCGCTGCGCAACCGGCTCATCGTTCCGCGACATACACTAAGCCCGCACCGCAGGAAGGCAAAAAGATGAGGGGCAAAAACATTCAGATTACAGGACCATCTGCGGTGTCCCATTTTCCTGCCCCTTACATATTCCTGCCCAATTTAATAACCGATATTGCGGTTGGTAAAGCGATGCCGCGGCTCACTCGACTCTTCTTTCCGCCACGTCTATCAAACGCCAGTTAACTGGCGGGCAGGAAGATGCAGAGGGCAGGAAGATATTCAGAAAGAAAAACCAATGTGCGGTGTCCCGTCTTTCTGCCCCTTCATATTTTTGCCCTTTTCAGTAACCAACGCTGGCCTCGCCGATACAACATCGCTGCCTAGCCGACTATTGGTTCCGCAACATCCATTAAGCCCAAACCGCCGGAAGGCAAAAATATGGGGGGGCAACGATATTCAGATTGCAGGACTTTCTGCGGTATCCCATTTTCCTGCCCTTTACATATTCCTGCCCAATTTAATAACTGACATTGCGCTCGGTAAAACGACGCCGCTGCTCGCTCGATTCATGAGTTCGCCACGTCTATCAAAAGCTAGATAACTGGCGGGCAGGGAGATGAGATGGGCAGGGAAATCATGTACCGTCCCGCCACGAGACACTGCACTCATCCATTTCCATGACGGACGTCAGTCGTTTTTTTATCCGATGATTGGGTCGCGCTGCTAGTGGGCCGCTCCATCGAGCGCCGCGAGCAATGCGACTTCTTTTTCGTTGCGTGCAACCGTAAGTCGAATGCACGAACCAAGCGGCATCCCCTTCACAATCTTCAGGAGCATCTTCTCTTCTCGTGGTATCATGTCCGCTAAGCTCCTTTTCATTGCCTCGCTTCCGTCGCTTGGATTTCGTCCTCTAATCGGAACCTCACTAGCGATCTTCGTTCCGTTGATTGAGAGAATTTTGTCACCGATCGTCATGCCAGCAAGATCCGCAGGCGAACCAGGGTGAATGACGCGTACGTCGCCGCGAAACGATTGAATTCCCAGCCGAGTGGTTTCCGGTTGCACCCGCCAGTTCCGAATGCCCCAGCCGTTTTCTGCAATAGGCTCGATCTCGTATTGTATCTCGACATTGGGGAGTCGAAGGCGGAGCTCCTCAACGCCCTTCTCCGTGACTTCGGCGAACTGGAGATAGACAATACGCAGATTCTCGAGTTGAATTAAGTGACGAAGCCCAGCATCGGTGATTCGAGTTTGCTCCAACCCAACAGACCGCAGCTCTGGCATGTGCCTGAGAATACTAAGGTCCGCGTCTTTGATCGCTGTCGATGAAAGATTGACATTGACAGGTGTATTGAAGACTTCAGCCCCCACAAGTGATCGCAACCATGTTGGACCACTCGGTGTAATCTCGTATCGCTCTGGACCCTGGATATAGGAACCTGTGCTAGAATCCATTTGGAATTCATACAGGATCGAGCCACCAAGACTGCGAACTCGATTGACCGCGATCTGTCGATTTCGCAATTCCATCAGGTACGGGCCGATGCAGCACCCCACGATTGTGACCAGCAAAAGAAATGACCTTAGGCTGAACTTTAACCACCTTCGCCGTATCCCTAACGCCATACCTATCCCCAAGTATTGAAACGCTCCTTACAACGGACGAACATAACATGTGCCCGCAGTTCGCTGTCAGCCTTCCCGCCGAAGCCAACCTCTCGATTAAATACTGTTTCAACCACGCATAAAGTTGGTTGTACGCAGTGTAACAGCTCCTAGACGCGCCCAACAAACGACCTTACAAAAACACACATTCCAACGATTGGGAACAAGTCTTTGTTGTTTTTGACCCAGACGTATTTCACTGCGACTCTTTCGCGAAATACGCCGTCGTTTTTTTTAGTATTTCACGCTCCATCTCGACGCGAGCGAGTTCTTTGCGGAGCCGTTTCACTTCCGCGGTGAGCTGTTGGACCGACGCGTTATCGTCACAAGGTTTTGGCGTTGGTGCAAACTTCCGATGCCAATCACGTAGTGTTGTGGTATCAACATTGACTGCCCTTGAGGCGGCCGCGAAGGTGTAGCCTTGATTGACGATCAGATCGACAGCATTTCGCTTGAAATCTTCGGTAAACGATCGTCGTTGTTTGTTCTTTGCTGACATATTGGTCTCCTGAGACGATTTTGAAGGATTCGTCCACAGTCCGCCAGTCATGGGCTAACGCAGTTTGCGCCACGTCTGTCAGACGCCAGATAACTGGCGGACAGGAAAATGCAGGGGGCAGGAAGATATTCAGAAAATAGAACCAGTGCGCGGTGTCCCATCTTTTTGCCTCGTCATGTTTTTGCCGTTTTCAGTAACCAACGCTGGCCTCGCCGATACAACATCGCTGCATAGCCGGCTATTGGTTCCGCGACATCCATTAAGCCCGCGCCGCCGGAAGGCAAAAAGATGAGGGCAAAAACATTCAGAATACGAGACCATCTGCGGTGTCCCATTTTCCTGCCCCTTACATTTTCCTGCCCGGCTCAATCACCGACATTGCGCTCGGTAATACGACGCTACTGCTCACTCGAATCGTGTTTCCGCGACGTCTATCAGACGCCAGATAGCTGGCGGGCAGGAAAATGCAGGGGCAGGAAAATATTCAGAATGCAGGACCATCTGCGGTGTCCCATTTTCCTGCCCCTCACATTTTCCTGCCCAATTCAGTAACCGACATTGCGCTCGGCAAAACGACACCGCGGCTCACTCGACTCTTGTTTGCGCCACGTCTGTCTGACGCCAGTTAACTGGCGGGCAGGAAAATGCAGGGGGCAGGAACATATTCAGAATGCAGGACCAATGTGCGGTGTCCCATTTTCCTGCCCCTCACATTTTCCTGCCCAATTCAGTAACCGACATTGCGCTCGGCAAAACGACACCGCGGCTCACTCGAATCGTGTTTCCGCCACGTCCATCAAACGCCAGATAACTGGCGGACAGGAAGATGCAGAGGGCAGGAAGATATTCAGAATGCAGGACCAATGTGCGGCGTCCCATCTTTTTGCCCTTCATTTTTTTGCCTTTTTTAGTAACCAACACTGGCCTCGCCGATACACCACCGCTGAATAGCAGGCAATTGGTTCCGCGACATCCACTACGCCCCCACCGCAGGAAGACAAAAAGATGAGGGGCAAAAACATTCAGAATGCGAGACTATCTGCGGTGTCCCATTTTCCTGCCCCTTACATTCTCCTGCCCGGTTCATTCACCCACATTGCGCTCGGTAAAACGACGCTGCGGCTCACTCGACTCTTGTTTGCGCCACGTCTGTCTGACGCCAGTTAACTGGCGGGCAGGAAAATGCAGAGGGCAGGAAAATATTCAGGTCAGCATGGGGACAGAGCACTTTGTTGGCTGATGTGGCGATCACCTCGGTCGGATGGAGCCTGGAGTGCGCTGCCCCTGACGTTTTCCGAATTTGGCTTACGCGTAGCACCGCAACTGGCTGATTCGAATGAAACCGAGTACGATTTCTCGGAATTTTTACGACGCTGTACGCACCTGATTGAAAACAAACATGAAGACGAGAACTCTTGGAAATAGCGGTCGCTTGGTTTCCGAAATTGGCCTGGGATGTTGGCAATTGGGCGCCGATTGGGGCAGCGTCAGTGAGTCGCAAGCGATGCAGATATTGGAAACGGCATGGCACCATGGTGTGACTTTTTTTGATACGGCCGATGTCTACGGTAGCGGACGATCCGAGAAATTAATCGGACAATTTATTCAACAGCACCGCGATCAGATCTTTGTCGCCACCAAAGTAGGCCGCCAAAACTATCCGGGTCCTTATACAGTCGAAATCCTCAAGCAACACATATGCGAATCGATCAGTCGCCTGGGGGTCGACAGCTTGGATTTGGTGCAACTGCATTGTGTACCGTCGGAAGTCATGGCTGCGGGAGACATATTCGACTGGCTGCGTAAATTCAAACGCGACGGATTGATTAAGAATTTTGGCGCGAGCGTGGAGTCAATGGACGAGGCGGTTAGCATCCTCGAGCAACCAGAACTGACGTCTCTACAGATCATTTTTAATATCTTCCGCCAAAAACCCATCACAACTCTGTTTGACCGAGCCATGGATCAGGGGGTGGGGATCATTGTGCGGTTACCGCTGGCCAGCGGGTTGCTGGCGGGAAAGTTCACCAACGAGACGCAATTCGCCGAGGACGACCACCGCAATTACAATCGCAATGGCGATGCGTTTAATGTCGGCGAAACCTTTGCGGGGCTGCCCTTCGAAACCGGAGTTGCCCTGACCGACCAGATCAAAACCATGGTTCCGGCTGGCATGACGATGGCCCAGTTTTCCCAGCGGTGGATCCTGGATCATGAAGCGGTGACCACGGTAATCACCGGAGCCTCCAAACCGTCACAAGTGGCGGACAACACCGTGGTGTCAGAGTTGAATCGGTTGAGTGCCCCAACGCATCGACAGCTTGCGGAGCTTTACAAGTCGTCGATCAAAGCTGAAATTCGCGGCGTGTATTAGTATTTCACCAAGCGGTAATGGACCGCTGGCTCTTATGATTAAGGGTTATACGAAACATGCCCCAGTAGCAACCCGTTATTGCCTCCACCGAGTCAGACTCGGGCGGAAGCAAAGCAAAGTAGGGCCGGTTTCTACCGGCCGTCTCCATGCGAGGCCGTCGTAATCGGACATCCACCGATCGCCCCTAATCTATAGCCTACGGCACCAGACAACCAACGCTCGTGGCCGGTGGGAACCGGCCCTACTTCATTATTTGTCGGGGTTTCAGCGTTATTGGGTGCGAATCGTTTCACTTTCTGGCTCGGCTTCTGTTAGACTTTCGTTCCTGGGGACATTTCGCCCCAGCCCACCGTTTGCCCACCTGCTGCCCCCCGCCCCACCTAACGCTGTTGTCGCCGGGCAACGCCAACAGTCATTTCGGCCTCTGAGGTCGCACGCCGTATAGATTGCGGAGGAGACCGGTATGCGTATTGTGATCTGCCTCGTCGGACTGATGTTACCGTTGTGTTTCGCCTCTCTGGCGTCGGCTGTTGACTATCTAACGCAGATCAAGCCAATTCTTGAGGAGAAATGCTACTCGTGCCACGGCGTGCTCAAACAAGAGGGGGATCTGCGTCTGGAGACGTTGCCATTGATGCTCGAGTCGGGAGTGATCGATCCAGGCGATGCGGACGCCAGCCTACTGATTGAACGTATCGTCGCCGAACCGGATGATCGCATGCCGCCAGCCGAAGATGGGGCGGCACTGAAACCGGATGAGATTGCGTTGCTACGAGATTGGATCAACGAGGGAGCGATCACGCCGGAGGAAGAAATCCCAGTGGGCCCCGAATCACACTGGGCTTTCCAGAAGATTGTGCGGCCTGAGTTACCCGAATTGAGCTCAGACACTGAGACCGAATCCAGCGTCAATCCGATCGACCAATGGCTGGACGTCAAACGCCGCGAACATGGTTTGCAAACCACCTCATTGGCTGATCGATCGATCGCGCTGCGGCGATTGTATTTGGATTTGGTTGGATTACCGCCCACTGCCGAGCAACTGCGTGACGACCGGCCGTGGGAAACCATTGTCGACGAATTGCTTGAAAGCCCTCAGCACGGCGAGCGCTGGGCGCGGCACTGGATGGACGTTTGGCGCTACAGCGATTGGTATGGTCTAGGAGCCCAATTGCGGTACAGCCAGAAACATCTTTGGCATTGGCGAGACTGGATCGTCGACTCGCTTAATTATGACAAAGGCTACGACCAGATGGTGCTTGAAATGTTAGCCGGAGACGAGCTTGCACCGGATGATCCTGATATCGTGCGTGCGACCGGTTTCCTCGCCCGCAACTACTATCTGTTCAATCGCACCACTTGGCTTGACTCGACGGTCGAACACACCGCCAAGGCGTTTATCGGATTGACACTGAACTGTGCCAAGTGTCATGACCACAAATATGATCCGATCACGCACGTCGATTACTATCGTTTCCGGGCGATCTTCGAACCGCATCAAGTCCGTCTTGATCCCGTTGCGGGCGTCACCAACTTTGATGTCGATGGATTGCCCCGCGTGTTTGATGACCATCTCGACGCGGAGACCTTCTTGCACCTCCGCGGCGATGAGAACAAGCCTGACAAAGAGACGGAAATCACCCCTTCGGTGCCCGCGATCTTGGCGAGTTTCGCTCCGCCGATCACACCCGTAGACCTACCCCGTTTCGCTTATGCACCGGGTACGCGGGATTACGTTCAACAAGCGAAACTTGCAGACGCTCAAAAGGCGATCGCTGCTACGGAAAGTGAATTAACCGCCGCTCGCCAAGGTCACGAAGCTGCGATTTCTAACGTTGCCACGACGCAGCCGGACTCACAGCGTGATTTTGCTCCCATTGATGAACCCTTTGACCAACTTGACGACGAACGTTGGGAACTCGTGGGTGACGGTTGGGAGCTCCGTGACGGGATGCTCCACCAAACTGCGGTCACTCGCGAAGGACATGAACTAAAACTGCGAAACACACCGCCACAAGACTTCGAATTGACGTGTCGTTACCAAGTTACCGGCGGCAGCACGTACAAATCGGTCACGTTTCGCTTTGATCAAAGTGACGATGCTAAATACAACAATTTTGTTTACAGCAGTGCACACGAACCGGGCCAGAAAGTGCAAGTGGCCTATGCACGCAATGGCAAGAATGTCTATCCACGCGAAGGGATGAAGTCGGTCACACTCAAAGTGGGCAAGTCTTACCTACTTCGTTTCGCGGTCCGTGATCGTCTCGTCAATGTATGGCTCGATGACGCATTTTTGATTGCCTACGAGCTGCCCGATCGCCGCCCTGAAGGCCAATTGACGGTGTCCGGATTTGATGCGACCGTCGCCTTTGACCAGCTCACGCTACGGTCACTGCCTGAAGACATGGAGCTGAAGTCCGCTGGCAACCAACCCGCGTTGACTGTCGAGTCGACAGAGAAAGCGGTCGCGTTGTCCGTGGCAAAACTGGATGTCGCGAAGGCTGACGCGGAGCGAATTTCGGCAATCATCGCGGCGGACAATTTACAGTTCGATGCCGCCGCAGACCCGACAGCCGGCGCCGCCGCGGCGCAACTGGCTGCCCAGCGAGAAGCCGAGTGGATGCAAGCCGAATCGTTGTACGAAATACTGCTGCAGGAAGGAGACAAGAAAAAGATCAAAGCGGCACAAGCGAAACAGGCTAAGGCCGCCGAGCTGTTAAAGAAAGTCGCGGCAGGTAGCGGTACCTACACGCCGCTTCGTGGATCACGCAAGGCACTGGAAACCCCCGCGCATAACTTTGAGACCTATGCGGCTACCTATCCGAAACAAAGCACAGGCCGCCGACTTGCTTTGGCACGCTGGATCGTCGATCGCAATAATCCATTGACCGCTCGCGTTGCGGTGAACCACGTCTGGATGCGGCACTTTGGCGAGCCCTTGGTGGAAACGGTGTTCGATTTTGGGCTGCAAGCGAAACGCCCCGTGCATGCCGAACTGCTCGATTACCTGGCATCGGAATTCATCGAATCGGGTTGGAGTTTCCGGCACTTGCACCGCTTGATGGTCACATCGCAGACCTACCAGTTACGCAGTTCGACGCTGGAGGCCGACCCCCATACGCTGGCGGCGGATCCGACGAATGTTTATTACTGGCGGATGAACACTCGCCGCATGGAATCGCAAGCGGTGCGGGACAGCTTGCTACATTTGGCAGGCACGTTGGATCTGAAATTGGGTGGTCCGAGCATCAAGCCAGGTCCCGAGAGTCGGCGGCGGAGTCTATATTTCACTCACTCGGCAGACACTCAAGACAAGTTCTTGACAATGTTTGACGACGCCGATTTGATGCAGTGCTACCGCCGCAGTGAGAGTATCGTGCCGCAACAAGCACTCGCGCTGTCCAACAGCGAACTTGCTTTGACCGCATCGCAGCAGATTGCTGAGCGGATCAGTGACGAAGATCCCGAAGCGAGTTTTGAACAGTTTGTCGAGCGAGCTTTCTTTGCCCTTCTAGCACGCTCGCCCAATAGCGAAGAGGTCGACCATTGTGCGGAATTCGGCCACCAGATAGCGGAGCTGCACTCCGGCGCCACCGCCAGCGAGCTGAGCTCTCGCATGCGTGCCAGATTGGTGCATGCGCTGATTAATCATAATGACTTCATTTCCATCCGGTGACTTGATGAATCCCTCGCGTTCTAAACTGTCGCAATCAACGTGTGGCACGACTTCGCCACGACGTCAATTCTTTACACAGTCCGCTTTGGGGCTCGGTGGAATCGCGCTCGCCTCGATGCTGCAACAAGACCGGGTGTCGGCTGCTGGTTTTGCGTCCCCCGATGGACAACCTCATTTTCCCGCCAAAGCGAAGAACGTGATCTGGTTGTTCATGCGCGGAGGCGTCTCGCACATGGAGAGTTTCGATCCCAAACCGGCACTGAATCAGTTCGCTGGCATGTCGATCCCCGAGACTCCGTTCGCCGAGGTTCAGCATTCCGAAAAACTGAAACGCGTTCGCGTGGTCGTTGTGAACGATGCCAATGGGCAACAACGCAACAAACTGTATCCGCTGCAAGTTGGCTACAAAAAGTATGGCCAAAGTGGAATTGAAGTCAGCGACTGGTTTCCACATATCGGATCACGAATCGATGACATCTCGGTGATTCGATCGATGTGGACGACCGACGACAATCACGGCGCTCAGGTGCAATTCCACTCGGGACGGCACATGCTCGATCCACGCGTGCCGACCATCGGGGCCTGGATCAATTACGGTCTCGGGACCTTGAACGATAACTTGCCCCAATTCATCAGCATGGGGCCACGTTTTTTTGATCGCCGCGATGGCCATTATCTTGGGCCGGCCTACGACTCGGTCGGTTTGAAGGTCGATCCCAAAAATCCGCTGGATTATGCGAGAGCCGAAAAAGAGGTTTCTGACCGTGAGCAGCGATTGGGATTTGATCTGGTCAGCCAGCTTAACCGGCTGAATGAATCTCGGTTCCCACACGATGCCGCGCTGGAAGCAAGAACGAAGTCTTATGAGTTGGCGTTCCGAATGCAAACCGCAGTTCCCGACGTGATCCGGTTCGACGGCGAAACTGCAGAAACGCATAAGCTGTACGGGTTGGATCAACCTGAAACTCGCGACTTCGGCCAGCAGCTACTGGCCGCTCGCCGGTTCACTGAACAAGGCGTCCGATTTATCCAGATCATGCACGGTGATGGTGCGGCAGGCGCTTGGGATCAGCATTCCAATCTGAAGAACATGCACAGCAAACTGGCCGGTCAAGTCGACCGCCCGATCGCGGGTCTGCTGACTGACCTAAAGCAACGAGGAATGCTGGACGAAACGCTGGTGGTGTTTGCCACCGAATTCGGACGGACGCCTGGATCTCAAGGCAGCGATGGTCGCGACCACCATCCCTACGGATTCAGCGTCTGGATGGCCGGAGGAGGACTGAAAGGGGGCGTTGTCCACGGCGCGACCGATGAGATTGGATTCCACGCGGTTGAACAACCCCATTATGTCACCGACGTGCATGCCACGATTCTTCATCAACTCGGGCTCAATTCGCACCGCATGGAGGTCCCTGGTCACAAGCGGCTCGAACAAGATTTCGGAAACGTGATCCACGACATCATCAGCTGAGCAGATCGCGGTAAGGGTCCGGAGGGTCCTTGCTGAGGCGTTTTGAAGTTGCGTGTTTAGACGTTCTTCGGGCCAAAGGCCCAGCAATTTGCCTAGCCTGGCCCAACGGGCCAGGTTTTCGATGCAAAGAAACCTAAGGGCCAACGGCTGGACTGATGAAAAAGGTGCTGTTTTGGAGACCTGGGCAAAGTTGGAATTGAAAAAC